>DASTKE010000611.1:0-8094 GCA_035716105.1 Ktedonobacteraceae bacterium
CGGCGGAAGAGCTTGCCCTTGCCGCAATAGGGGCAGCGCAGGAACAGGCCGCTTAGGAACAGACGAAAGAATTCACGCATCTATCTATTCTCCAGGTTTTCGATTATGTTCATTGAATAAATTGTAACCCACTTACTTATAATAACATATAGCACGTGAGAACCCTTCCCAGATGAGTATCGTCGCTGCGCGGCTCTCTGAGTAGAGTAAGCGCCACTACGTTCGCTTACTCTACTTAGAGAGCCGCGCAGCGGCCTTGCTGAAGGAATAAATCAGGAGAGTCTGGTGTTTTAGAGGTAAGAAAATAGCTTTCAGGTAGGGGAGCGGATCAGGTTAGTTATTTCCCACTGGTAAAACAGGGAAGAACATGGTATAATTAGCCATAGAAATCGAAGGAAAAGTTCTTTTTGAAAAGTGGGGTTTCCCCCACTTTTCTGTTTGCCAGAGGCATTTTTCTAGCACCTAGAAAAAACGATGGAATGTCTACCAGGCACCGGCGGGAGGAGCATGGCATATGAGGAGCGAATTTCAGGCGGCAATCGCGCAACTAATCGCTGAAAAGGGACTACCCCGCGAAGTGGTCATGGAAACAGTAGCCAATGCTCTGCTATCGGCCTATCGCAAAAGCTTTGGTGGCGGTGACAACATCCGCATTGAGGTAGATAAGAACGGCGAAGTACGGGTCTGGGCCTCAAAGCGCGTGGTCGCCCAGGTCAACGATAGCAACGAGGAGATTTCACTGGCCGAGGCTCAGCGACTGGTTCCACGGGCGGCGCTCGGACAATCAATCGATGTTGACTCGTCCAACATCTTCTCGAAGATTCCGACACAGACGGCCAAACAGGTCATTTTACAGCGCATTCGCGAGGCAGAACACGAGCATTTATACGACCAGATCAAGAACTGGGTCGGGGAGATTCGTCTTGGGACGCTCACCCGCAAAGACCCTGTCCGCGGCTGGCTGATTGACTTCGACCTTGATAAAGTGGATAAAGTCGAGGGCGTGATGCCCGCTTCCGAGGAAGTACCCACAGAACGCTATCGCGTGGGGCAGCGCATTCGTGTCTTCGTCTACGATGTCCGCCGGGTGCAGGGACGCATGTTACAGATCATGGTTTCGCGCACCCATCGCGATCTTGTGCGCCGCCTCTTCGAGTCCGAGGTGCCAGAAATCTACGAGGGAACCGTTGAGATCAAGGCTATCGCACGCGAGCCGGGCAGCCGGTCAAAGGTGGCTGTCGTGGCGCGACAGGAAGGACTTGACCCGATAGGCTCGTGCGTGGGCGTGCGCGGCTCCCGCATCAACAATATTGTACGCGAACTGAATGATGAGAAAATAGATATCATCCAATGGAGTTCCGAACCGGCAAGCTTCGTGGGACACGCGCTGAGTCCGGTGAAACCGCTGCGCGTGGAACTGCGAGAAGTCGATCACACCGCGCTGGTGACAGTACCGGAGCGGCAGCTTTCGCTTGCCATCGGCAAGGATGGACAAAACGCACGCCTGGCGGCAAAACTGACCGGCTGGCGCGTTGACGTGACCAGACCCGCCGAAGGAGAGGTCTACGAAGAACCACAGGACGAAGCGCGAGAGCCGGTCACATCGCATCCTCGCCGTGAACGCGGGGACAGAGGCCGTCACGACCGGGGCGATCATGGTGAGCGTGGAGAGCGGGGGGAACGCTACGAGCGAGGCGAGCGCGGAGATAGACGCTCGCACCATCGCGGCAGGTAAACACCGCCCGCATTTCAGTGCGTTCCAGTGGTGATTGAGGAAAGACATCGATGGCGAAAACAGTCAAACAACCAAAACGGCCAAAGCATGTGCCATTACGTACCTGCGTGGCCTGTCGCGAGATGAAGCCCAAACGCGAATTGCTGCGCGTCGTGCGCACACCGGATGGACACGTGGTCATCGACGCCACCGGCAAGAAATCGGGGCGCGGTGCTTACCTGTGCGCCCGGCTCTCCTGCTGGGAAACGGCGCTGAAAAAAAAGCGGCTCGAACAGGAGTTTGAGCAGCCCATATCAGAGGAAGACCGGGCAGGACTGGAAGCCTTTATCGCGACGCTGCCCGGAGACGAAGCGCCACCAACCCAGCCTCAAGGACAGGCGGCATTCGGGAAGCGCAGTCCGTCAGCAGCGAAATAGGGTTCTTTGATCTTCTTTTCAGGATGGAATTCACGTAGGGCCGCGATTGATCGAGGCCACCGCCGATTATGAAATTTTACAAAATAAACCGGATATGGCACGAGACCACTGTAGGTGCCGATTTATCGGCCTTTGGCCTGGGGCCGATAAATCGGCGATGTGCGCGATAAATCGGCACCTACAGAGGTCCCTGCTATTGCCGCATTCTTTTGTTCATCCTCATGATCGGCTCGTTTGCCAGGCCGATCATACGCGGGGTTACGCGGTTGCTGAGCAGCAACTTCTGGGACAAATTGTTAAAACGTTGCAAGGACAAGCAATCTAGGCTATACTGATAATCAACCGTAGTTCTTCCTACCCCTTTGGGATAGGAACTATTCAAGCCTTCATCTGACGAACCGGTCGGGTGATGAGCAACCACATAGATTTTTATATGCGTCATTGTATCTCGACTCTTAACAGAGACACAGCCCCTCGTCTACAGAGCAGTTGTGGCGAGCGAATGTTTGCGGAGCGATCGCTATGACCAATTAACCATAGCAACTACGCCAGAGAGCGCAGACTGAAACCATGCCTGGCACTGATCAGCGGGGGACTGTCACCTTCTCTTTTTTGGGAAGGCGACAGTCCTTTTTTGTGGCTGTGAAGAGAGATTTCCATCGCCATCCGTGGCGCATCATTTGTTTGATAGAAGGGAGTCTTCTTCATGAGTAATATATCCGAAACTCCAGAAGGAAATGAGCCGGTAAAAACAACCACATCTAGACCTAGAGCTACCGCTCGCACACCAAAGGAGGGTGCCACGCAAGGCAATCAAACCCAGGAAGGGAAAGCCCCCAGCCGTCGTCGTACGACAGCCAGCACATCCGGTGCCACAGGTGCAACGGGTGCAACGGGTACATCCGGTACAGCACAGAACCAGCGCAGTGCAGAAAGCGCAGCGAATGCTGCTGCCGCCGCATCGCGTCCGGCTCCTGCACCACGTCCGGCTCCCGCGCCACGTCCGGCATCAACTCAACCTACCCAGTCATCACAGCGCTCGCAGTCATCTCAGCCAACGCAGCGCCCACAACATCCGCAGGGCGGGGCTGCTGGTTCGCGTGGACCAGCGAATCCAACTGCGACATACCGCTCCGGTGGTCCTTCGGCACCCCGGCAGCAGAGCAGCGGAGCCGCCACCGCCAACCGCGATGGGGCGACCGCTTATCGCCAGCCCGGAAGTGGTAGTGGAACGCCAGGCCAACAGAGGCAAGGATACGGACAGGGTTCCGGCGGGCGCTCTACACACGCACCGTATCCGAATAGCGGCAATCGTCCTGCTGGCTCAGCTGGAACAGGTACCGCTCATGGGCCGGGCCCCGGCGCTCCGGCGCGGCAGGGTTCGCGACCAGGGTCAAACGGCTCCGGGCCAAATCGAACTGGTGGTCATAGCGGCCCTGGATACGCCGGCGGACAGCGGCGTTCTGGCCCCTCGCACTCCGGGCCGGGGCGTTCAGGCGGGCGTCCTGGTACGCCCACGCAGCGACCAGCAGAGCGACGAGTCGCGGCGGTCAAAGAGAAGCCAACTGGCCCGGTCGCTATTCCGCCACAGATCATGGTGAAAGACCTGGCCGATTTGCTGCACGCGACACCCAATGAACTCATTCGCAACCTCATCAAGCATGGCATCTTTGCCAGCATCAACCAGGTGGTTGAGTACGAGAACGCGGCCACCGTCGCCACCGAAATGGGCTTCGAGCCATCGCTGAGCGCGGTGGCAGTCGCGCCAGCCGTCCAGAGTGAACGCGGCCTCTCGGCCAACGAGATCATGATGGCGACGCGCAACGACAACGATACGGTGATTATTCCACCGGTTGTGACCATCATGGGACACGTCGACCACGGCAAAACCTCGCTGCTCGATACTATTCGGAAGACAAAGGTCGCGGCAGGCGAAGCCGGTGGTATCACCCAGCACATCGGTGCCTATCAGGTCGAGGTCAACGGCAAAAAGATCACCTTCCTTGATACGCCCGGTCACGAAGCGTTTACCGCTATGCGCGCTCGTGGTGCGCAGGTCACGCATATCGCAATCATCGTGGTAGCCGCCGATGATGGTGTGATGCCGCAGACTCGCGAGGCCATCGCGCACGCCCAGGCGGCGAAGGTACCCATCATCATCGCCCTGAACAAGATTGACAAAGATAATGCCAATCCTGATTATGTCAAGCAGCAGCTTGCCGATATGGGCGTGGTGGTTGAGGACTACGGCGGGGATATCGTGTGCGTGCCGGTTTCGGCCCGCAAGAACATCGGCATCGATGAACTGCTGGAAATGATCCTGCTGGTGGCCGAATTGCAGGACATCCGCGCCAATCCCAATATGCTGGCCATCGGCACCATCATCGAGGCCCGGCTGGATAAGACCTCCGGCCCGATGGCTACGGTTCTGGTGCAGCAGGGAACGCTCAAGATGGGCGACAACATCGTCGTCGGCCCCCTCTCTGGCAAGGTACGCGCCATGTTCAATGATCGCGGCAAGCGCATCCAGAAAGCGCCACCCAGCACACCGGTCAGCATTCTCGGTCTGCCCGAAGTGCCAAACGCAGGAGATCACCTGGAAGCGGTGACCGACGAGCGCACGGCCAAACAGGCCGCGCAAAAGGTCGTGGAACAGCGCCGCAGCGAGACCGGCCCGCTTGGACAGGTCAGCCTCGATACCCTCTACATGCAGATGCAGGAGGGCAACGTGAAGGAACTCAACATCGTCCTCAAGTGCGACGTGCAGGGTTCCGCCGAGGCCATCAAGAACGCGCTCTCCAAGATCAGTGAGGAGAACACCACCATCAAAGTACGTCTGATTAGCGAAGGCATCGGCAACATCAGTGAAACCGATGTTCACCTGGCTTCGGCCTCAAAGGCCATCGTGATTGGCTTCAATGTCAAAGCTGATGGCGCGGCCACTCGCGTGGCGCAGAAAGAGGGCGTCGACATTCGCTACTACAACGTCATCTATAAACTGACCGATGATATCCAGTCCGCCATGACCGGTATGCTGGAGCCGACCTATCGTGAGGCAGTCGAGGGACACGCCGAAGTCGTACAGACCTTCAAGGCCGGTCGCAACGTCGTCATCGCGGGCTGCCGCGTGACCGATGGCAAGATCACCCGCAACGCACAGGCACGTGTCATGCGCAAGGGCGAGAAAGTCTACGAAGGCAAATTCGACTCGCTGCGCCGTGGCAAAGACGACGTGCGCGAAGTCGCCAGTGGGTACGAGTGCGGCATTGTGCTTGATGATTTCACCGCCTACGAGATCGGCGATATCATCGAAGCATTCGTGCAAGAACGTGTTCTCCCTGGGATGTAATATCGTGTTGATAAACATCCGGCAATCGCGGCACCTGTACAGGTGCCGCGATTGCCGGATGTTTATCAACACCGTTCAAAACATAGAGGGACAGAGGCTATGCCAAACCCACATCGACAGGAAAAATTGGGGGAATTGATCGCAGTGGAGGTGAGCGACCTGCTGCGTACACGCATGAAAGACCCGCGCATCGGCTTCGCCAGCATCACCCATGTTGAGGTGAGCGGAGATATTCGCCATGCCAAAATCTTCGTCAGCGTCATGGGCGACGAACAGGAGCAGCGAGAGACCATGAAGGCGCTCAAACATGCCAGCGGCTTCCTGCGCCACGAACTCGCCGGTCGCCTCACCTTACGCTACATGCCCGAACTGGAATTCCGCCTGGATACATCCATTGAAAAAGGCGCGCATATTCTTGACCTCATTAACAAGCTTGAGCAAGAAGAGCAGCGGAATGAGCAAGAGCCGCAACAGGCATCGGTGCAAGGGGACGAGGTAGAATGAGCGACGACACCAACAAACTGAGCAGGCAAATCGACCCCCTGCTCGTACAACGGGCAATGGAACTTATCGCGCCCGCGCAGCGCATAGCCTTGCTAGCCCACGAACATCCTGATGGCGATTGCATCGGTTCCGCGCTGGGTCTGACCCACATATTGATCCAGATGGGCAAGGCGAGTATCCCTGTATGCGCCGATCCAGCGCCAAAAACGCTGGCGTTTCTGCCCGGCGTCGAGATGCTGCAACGCACGCTTGGAGACGAGGATTACGACCTGGTCATCGCCCTTGACGCGGGCGAGCTTGAGCGCTTCGGCCCCCTCTACGAGCAGCACCAGGCGTTTCTCGATTCCGTCCCCATCCTCAACATCGATCACCACATCAGCAGTTCCGGCTGCGGCATCGTCAACATCATTGATCCCATTGCTGCCGCGACCGCCGAGTTGCTGGTACTCTTTCAGCAGCAGGCGTCGCTGCCGCTCAATAAAGAGGCGGCGGTCTGCCTGTTGACCGGCATCATCACGGATACCAGTTCGTTCCAGTTCACCAACACCACCGCTCGCACAATGGATGCAGCGGCGGTGCTGCTGCGCGCCGGTGCCATACCGGAACCCATCGTGCAGCACATCTATCGCTCGCACCCGCTGGCACAGGTGCGCTTCCAGGCCAGAGTGATCGAGAACGCCCAGGTGGCTTGCGATGGGCGGCTCATGTGGTCCTACGCCACCGCAGCCACGCTGGCCGAGGCGGGAGCCACGCCCGAAATGGACGACAACTTCTCCGGCATGATGCGCGACATCGAGGGTGTGCAAGTAGCCGCCTTCTTCAAAAGCTACGATGAACCCGGCATCACCCGGCTCAGCCTGCGCTCCGCCGCTCCCTACAACGCCGCCGAAATCTGCCAGCGCTTCGGTGGTGGCGGCCACGCCCGCGCCGCCGGCGCCACCATCCATGCTCCCCTCGAAACCGCCATCATAACCGTCGTCAACGAACTGAAAAAGGCGTTAGGTTGCACGTAGTGGATGGTATTCTCAACATCAATAAACCGGTCGGCATGACCTCGCATGATGTGGTGGCACGGGTACGCAAAATACTGAAGCAGAAGCGCGTTGGACATACTGGCACGCTCGACCCGTTAGCCAGCGGCGTGCTGCCCATCTGCACCGGTCAGGGAACGCGGGTCGCGGAATACCTGAGCGAGAGCGGCAAAGCCTACCTCGCGGACATCGTCTTCGGCACAGTCACCGACACGTATGATGCCGAGGGAACGGTGCTGCGCAGCGCGGACACCATCCACCTCACGCGGGCGCAGATCGAGGCGGAATTGCCGCACTTTCTGGGCGAGCAGATGCAGGTGCCGCCGCGCTACTCCGCTGTCAAGCTCCAGGGCCAGCCCGCCTACAAACTGGCACGAGCAGGCGAAGCAGTCACGCTGGAGCCGCGCCGCGTCATTATTTCCCGCCTGGATATCCGCGATTGGCAACCGCCGCGCCTCACCCTGGCCGTCGAGTGCAGCAAAGGCACCTACATTCGCTCGCTGGCCTACGACCTCGGCGAACGCCTGGGCGTCGGCGCGCACCTGGCCGCGCTCGTGCGCACGCGCAGCGGCCCCTTCTCATTGCCAGAGAGCATTTCGCTTGAACAACTGGCCGCGGCGAGCGAAACCGGCAAGCTCGCCGCCTACCTGCACCCCATCGATAGCGCCCTTCAGCAGTTCCCGGCCCTGCGGCTCGACGAAGCGACGGCGCAGCGCGTCCTGCACGGCAACGCCTTTTCCTCCACTCAGTACGCCGGGCAAACAGAGGGCGAACTTGCCCGTGTCTATGGCACAGATGGGCAGTTGCTCGCCATCGCTGAATGGGATGCGCAAGAGCAGCTATGGCAGCCGAAAAAGGTGCTTGCCAGTCACCCAGGTTCCCAACCATGACGGATATTTCGCCCTTGCGTATCTCATCGCTCGCCTGCCCCATCTGCGGCCTTCCTCTCGCGCCATCTGAGACCGGAAGCGCCTTGCGATGCGCCCACAATCACTCCTTCGATGTGGCGCGAGAGCATTACACGAACCTGCTGCTGAAAAAGGCTCCCGGCGACACGAA
>DASTKE010000612.1:0-4123 GCA_035716105.1 Ktedonobacteraceae bacterium
CATTCGCCATTTTCTCGTATAATTTTAACCAATAAGGGTGTTGTTTTGACCATTTCAGGAGGATGAGTATGCAACCCGCTTACGAGCAGTACAGGCCAGGTTGTCGAATGATTTCGCTCCTCACGAATCTCGAAGTGCAATTGTTTGATGCCGTCAGAATTGAGGAAGCCAAATACATGTTGGAGCAGGGAGACGAATCGGTCGCCAAAATTGCTTTCAGTGTCGGCTATAACGACCCCAATTATTTCTCAAAGGTGTTTACGAAACTGGAGCATATGACTCCACATGACTATCGAAAACGAAGAAAAGGCTGACATTGACGTTAACGTTAATCTTATGATATACTATGGGTGACAGAAAGTACAGAGACACATCGTCAGAAGTGTCTCGATGCTTGCAAAGGAGGGCAAAAATGATGGTTGGTACAGACTCTCCGGCAAACTCAGAAGCGACCACACTCTCTACCATTGAGCAGGTAGCGACGCGCACGGGGCTTACTAAGCGAACTTTGCGCTACTATGAAGAGGTGGGATTGCTGCTTCCTACCGGGCGCACGGAGGGAAATTACCGGCGTTATAGCGAGGAAGATATCCAGCGACTGGAACGTATCAAAAATTTACGCGAGTTGCTTGGCTTCTCCCTCAACGATATACGCGAACTGCTGGAAGCAGATGATGAGCGCGGGCAGATCAAGGAGGCATACCAGCACGAAACCGACGACGCCACAAAACTGGCGCAACTGGATCGTTCCGACGAATTGATACGCAAGCAGCTTCATTTGATCGAGCAGAAGATCGATGGATTGGAGCAAATGCGCCAACCTTTGCTGGCAAAGCTCGAACGTCACAAGCAAACACGTGAAAAACTCTTAAATAACCAATAAATCTGTATTGTATCTGATATATATTAAAGATGTTTATCAGGAATGCGTAGGTGCGATGCCCCTACGCATTCCCCTTCAAGAATTTAGATTGGGATTTCCAGCTCTATGCAAACGGTATCAAAAAGTCAACAGGGACCGCGTATGTCGTTAGCGGTCAACGAACCACAGCAGGCGAGGGGTCTGCTACGTGCATTTATCGCCTTGCGCCACCGCAATTTTCGTCTTTTCTGGTTTGGTCAGCTTATTTCACTGATCGGCACCTGGATGCAGACAATTGGTCAGGCCTGGCTCGTGCTGGAACTGACCCACAGCGCATTGTGGCTTGGCGTTGTAGGCGCGCTGCAATTCTTACCGGTTATGTTTTTCGCGCTTTTCGGCGGCGTGCTGGCCGACCGCTTGCCCAAGCGCAGGGTATTGTTATTCACCCAGTCGGCGGCAATGATCCAGGCAATTATCATGTCGATACTTGTCGCGACAGGAGAGGTGCGCATCTGGCACGTGCTGGTGCTAGCCTTGTTGCTCGGTCTGACCAACGCCCTTGACATGCCAACACGACAGGCTTTTGTGGTTGAGATGGTAGGACATGCCGAACTACCCAACGCGATTGCGCTGAACTCGTCGCTGTTCAACATGGCACGTATCGTCGGCCCCGGTATTGGAGGACTGCTCATCGCCTGGCTCGGCGTTGCGCCACTTTTCACGATCAACGCGATTAGCTTTATCGCCGTGCTCATCGGCCTATCGATGATCGATCTGAAGCAGTTGCACGCGCAGGCGAGAAATCTGGCAACCGTCGAAGGCGCGACCGGCAAGCCTCGCACGCTGCAAAGCTTGCGCGAGGGATTGTCTTACTCCTGGCACACGCCCTCGATCCTGCTGATTATCGCTATCGTGGGCATTGTTTCCCTGTTCGGCATCAACTTCAACGTCGTGCTGCCGCTCTTTGCCACCGATGTGCTGCATGTTGGAGCGGAAGGCTTCGGATTTATCTCGTCCGCCTTCGGCGTTGGCTCGCTGCTCTCGGCGCTCTGGCTGGCCTGGGGTAATAACAAACCGAGCATTCACCAGTTGCTCGTCGGTACAACAGCTTTCTGTATCTTCGAGGCGCTGTTCGCCGTCTCGCACTGGTATCTCTTATCGCTCGTGCTGATCGCCGCCGTTGGTTTCGCGCAGATCGCGTTTTCCGCGCTGGCCAACACGACGCTGCAAACGGTGGCACCCAATCACCTGCGCGGTCGCGTGATGAGCGCCTACATGCTGGTCTTCGCGGGCAGCACCCCCATCGGCAACCTGTTTACCGGCGGCGTGGCTCACTTCTTCGGTGCTCCCATCGCCCTATTATCAGGCGCAGTGTTGAGCCTGGTGGCCGCGCTGGCTGGCTGGATATACCGCAAGCCAGCCGAAAAGAGTCTGGCGGAGGCGGATGTAATCGATGACTAGCTGGCACATCCATCCACTGACCGTCGCGGATCAGCAGCAGCACATCGAGCGGAGTGAAGCGCTGCTGGCCTCAGTCGCGCCAGGAGACCCGGCCACACTCTACTGGTCGCAGGCCGAGCAAACCGGGCTGGTGCTGGGCTTCTCACAGAAGCAGCAGGTGCTCAATCCTGAAGTGCTGAACGCACTGCCTATGCCCACGTATTCCCGGCGCGCGGGTGGAACTGCTGTGCTTGTTGGCCCCCACCTGCTCAGCCTGGATGTCGTCCTGCCAGCCAACCACCCCCTTGTCCTGCATGACATTGTGGAGTCCTATCGCTGGCTCGGTGAAGCCTGGGTAGAGGCGCTGCGCTCCCTGGGTGCGCAAACGCGCAGTGTGCCAATCGAGGAGGCGCACGGGCAGCGTGACTTACTCAAACAACCGGAAACGGCGCGACGCGAAGCACTGCTGCGCCGCGCTTGCTACGGCTCGCTCTCACCCTATGAAGTGGTAGCCGGGCAGCGCAAGGTGGTCGGATTAGATATGATACGCCGACGCAACGGCAGTCTGTTACAGGCGGGAGTGCTGCTGCACTGGGAAACGGAGACGCTGGCGCAGCTTCTGGGACACAATGCCGAAGAGCAGGCCATCCTGCGCGAGGGATTGCTCGAACGCGCTGTCGGGCTGGACACCCTGGCTGGTCGCGCCCTTTCAGCCGCCGAGGTGATCGCCGCGTTTGAACGAGTGGTGCTGAAAACTTGACATCAGCCAACCGTTCGTCCTACTATGGAATAGAATTTCTATATCGCACATGCTTGCGAAGACAATAAGTAATGAAAGGTTGTAGGTATGGCATATAAAGAGGCACCCGGCGCATTACAGGTTGTTATCGAACCCGATTATGAGGCGATGGTCGTGGGAGCGCACCCCGATGACGCCGATTTTGGTACTGCGGCGACCTGCGCTTTGTGGGCAAAACAAGGCAAAAAAATCGTCTGGGTTATCATGACCGATGGGGCTGAAGGCAGCGAGGTTCCCAGTCTGATCGACACTGAGCTGATGCTGACACGCGAGCAGGAGCAGCGGGCGGCATGTGAAGTATACGGCGTGCAGGCGGTCGAGTTCCTGCGCTTCTCCGATGGACATCTGACCAATAGCGAGGCGGCACGCAAGGCGCTGGTGCGGCTCATTCGCCAGTATCGCCCGCGAGTCGTCTTTACCCACGACCCATCGCAGCATATTATGGCTCCCGATCCCGACGAGAAGCCCGATGATACGGCGTATCTCAATCATCCCGATCATCGCGCTACTGGCAATATCGTACTGGACGCCATTTTTCCCGCCGTGGGCAATCCTCGCTCATACCGCGAACTACTGGCCGAGGGACTGCTGCCCTATCGCGTCCACGAACTGTACCTGTTCGGTAGCGCCCTGCGCAATACGTATGTTGACGTGACTGAGACGGTTGATCTTAAAGCGAAAGGGCTGGAATGCCACTTCTCGCAATTTGGGCCAGAGACGAAGATGCAGGATCGCCTACGAGAATGGCTGGCGGGAACGGCAAAAGAGGCCGCAGAGAAAAAAGGGCTGGATATGCAGTACGCCGAGAGCTTTCGCCGCATCAAGCTCTACATTCCGAAAAAGGATGAGGCAACCGAGGAAGTGGCCGAGGAAGCCGAAGCATAAAAAACATTTTCCTCAAGAGGGGTTCCAGAAGGCCACCCGCAAGGGGATGGCCCTACAAAGCGCCTCGCGGAGCGCGTATAGTAGGGCCATCCCCCAGAGGCGTGAACTGAAAGGGGCATACGGCTTCCAGGCCACCC
>DASTKE010000613.1:0-2627 GCA_035716105.1 Ktedonobacteraceae bacterium
GGGTGGCCTGCTGAGGTTTCTGTGAACGCCTATAGAGATAGCCCATATTCCTTATTACCTCGACTCGCTTTCAGGCACAATGGTATACTCCTGACTGGATAATTTATGAACATGAACCAGATCACCCGGCAATGGCTCGAACTCTTGTAGGCGCACGATTTATCGAGCGCCTACGGATTCCGTGTCCGCATGATTTTGTCCATGCTCATTAACGAGCTTAAGCTTTTGCTCTACATGCCGATACGAGAGATAGAAGATGAATCAAGAAGAAGGATGCGATGACTGCCAATATATCTTCTCTACAAAACCATCAATCCCTGAATGGGCATACTCCTGTCGAGGGCGAATCGCAGGAACTGGTGCATGTATTGCAAAAGATCGTACAGAACGCGGGCGCACTCTTAGAGGTGGAACGCTGCTCGCTGGCGCTGCTGGACACGACGGGAACCTCATTGGTGACGCTGGCGGCTCTCAATCACCAGGGACGCAAACCCCGGCATACGCGCTTCCACCTCAACGAGGGCGTGGCCGGCTGGGTGGCGGAGCATCGCGAGCCGCTGGTCATTGCCGATGTCAGCCGCGACCCGCGCTTCAAACGCCTGGGACACACGCCGGTCGGCTCGATGGTCTGCGTGCCGCTCATACATAACGGCGATTTCATCGGTGCGCTGACCGCGAGCAGCCAGGCAACCTCGGCCTTCGATACCTCCAAACTGCACATGCTGACGATTTTTGCCGAGCAGGCCGTGCTGGCGATTACCAATGCCCGGCACGCGGAACTGGCGCGGCGACAGGCCGACCAGCTTGAAATGCTGCTTGACCTCTCGCGAGGCATCACCACGCGCCACGAACCGGAGATGCTCTACCGCACGATTCTGGCCGATGTGCAGCGACTGGTTCCCTGCGAACTGGCGGTCATGTACCAGTACTCCGAACAGACACAGGAACTCTTGCCCGTGGCGGAACTCGCCTGCCAGGCCACGCCTGCCACCTGCGACCAGGAAGAATGCCTGGTGGCCGTTGTCACCACAAACCTGCAACAGGAGAAAATCAGCCTGCACAATACTGCCTCCGTGGCGGCATGGGCTGCTGTGCATCGCCACCCAATACTGCACGCTCCTTCCAGAGCAGCGCAAGAGCATGGCATCGGGGGTATAGTGGGAAACATCACGGCGAACGCGGCAAACAGAGGAAGCGTGCCGGTCTCCATTCCGGCAACACCCACTCCAGCGAGCAGCGCGGAGATGGCAACGCCGTTTGTCTCCAAAAGCGTGCTCTACGGCGTCATCACCCTGCGGCGGGCGCAGCCGTTCACCAGCGAGGAACTGCGCCTCGTGCGCAACCTGAGCAACATGGCGGCGGCGGCGCTTGAGAACGTCGAACTCTTCCATCGCGTGCGCACCGATCAGGAGCAATTGCGCGCTATTCTGGCTTCCAGTTCCGACGGCATCGCCATCGTGGGAGCCAATACCTGCTTCATCGAGGCCAATCCTGCCTTCGGTCGCATCTTTGGCCTGGAACCGGATCAGATCGTGGGCATGGAGTGCATGGAACTTTTCGCCTGCGAGCATGAAAACGGGCATGAGCAGTGCAAAGAACTCTGCATGGTACACAAAGCCTTGCAACTGGAACGGCCCCTGTCCTACCTCGAAATCGACCTGCCCATCAATGGCTCCTCGCGTTCCGTGGGCCTGAGCATCACCCCCGTCGCGGTGGCGAATACGATAGATAAGCCGCTCTGCCTGATTGTGGCGCGAGACGTAACCGCCATTCGCGACGTGAACCGCATGAAGGCCAACTTCCTGTCCATGATTACGCACGAACTGCGCTCGCCGCTCAACGCCATCAACGGCTACCTCGACCTCGCCCTTGAGGGCATCGCGGGTGATTTGAACGAGCAGCAGCGTGAATTCGTGCGGCGGGCGCGGGCCAGCAGCGAGCATCTCTACGCCCTCGTCGAGGACCTGCTGCTCGTCTCCCGCGCCGACTCCGGCCAGGTACGCCTCAACCGCGAGGTGACGGGCCTGCGCGACATCGTCGACAACGCCGTTCAGGAACTGGAATTGATGGCCTCCGACAACGGCGTCTCGGTCGGCGTCGATATGGCCACCGACTTCCCCCGCGTCTACGTCGACCCCGTGCGGCTGCAACAGGTCTTGCGCAACCTCATCAGCAACTCCCTGCGCTTCACTTCCTCCGGTGGCAGCGTCACCGTGACCGCCAGCATTTTCCGCGAAGAGCAGGCAGTCACAGCCGCAAGCAGCGAAGGAGATGGAGAGGCCAGGGAATCCGGAGAAAAGGGAGACGGAGAAGACGAGGATATCCGGCTGCTCAAACTCGAAGTGCGCGACACAGGCGTCGGTATCGCAGTGGAGCACCAGCAGCGCATCTTCGAGCGTTTCTTCCAGGTCTCCTCGGCAGGCGGGCGCATCAGCGGCCAGGGTCTGGGACTTGCCATCGTGAAGATGATTGTGGAGCTACACGGGGGCATGGTCTTCGTTGCCAGCGAACCCGGCAAAGGCAGCCTCTTCACCTGCTACATCCCCTGCCTGCTGTCATAATATTTCCGTCAACGCGCAGTCTCTCTAATAACGTGGAGCGGTGTAAGGGCGCGTGCGCCCTTACAC
>DASTKE010000614.1:0-3409 GCA_035716105.1 Ktedonobacteraceae bacterium
TCTGTCACTTGCTGGTAGGCTTCCCAGGTGTCGACATCGTAGTTGGTCACGGCGCTGCCCACTTCGACGGTTGCCAGTTCGTCTTTGTGCGTTGTGAGCACGCTGCGTCCACCCTCGTCTCCGCTCACGTCCAGCAGTTCGGGGAAGAGGCTGGCCGCGAAGAGCGTCGGGTTGCCGCGCTTGCCCTCGTAGAGCGGGGCGACGATGCGTTTCCCTGTTACCTGCTGCGCCGTGATGAGGGTATTGATGATCTCTGTGGTGACAAGAGGCTGATCGCCAAGCAGGATGAGCGCTCCCGCACTGGTTGGCATCTCTTCCACGCCGGGCGATTGTCGCGCCAGCAGCGTTTGAATGCCGGTGCGCATTGAGGTGCTCATGCCCTCAAGGTAATTGGGATTTTCGACGACAATAAGATCAGGATGAGTGAGATAGTCGGCAATGCTGGCGCGTACCGTCTCTGACTGGTGGCCCAGGACGAGGATGATGGGGCGAGCGACTGAGGCCAGCGCCGCGTCAAGCACATGCGCCAGTACGGGCCGGTCTGCGAGCGGCAGGAGCAGCTTGTGCCGACCGCCTCCCATGCGGCTGGAACTACCCGCCGCCAGGATGATAGCGGCGATTGAGCCAGGGACAGGCATACACGTATCTCTCCTTTGACTGCTCACCGCTACGCGGTTCGCATAATTTTTCATGTGGCTGTGTCGCTGGGCGTGTTGCGGCCTGTAGGGGCGACCCTGGTGGTCGCCCGTGCCAGGCGCGAAGCAACTGGCACGCTTCGCTGAGACGGAAGCCAGGCGCGAAGCAACTGGCTTCGGGCGACCACCAGGGTCGCCCCTACGGACATATCCCATCAAGCGCAAAACGTTGGGTCTCACTCCATAGCCGCGCATAAGATGAATGGTTTGTTCATCAATGCTATAATAAATATCTGATGGGAGCCGTGTGCTCCCACAGATCGAATACTATTGTCTTTTTTTCTGCAAACAGTGATCCTATCAGGAGATAACCATATCATGACCGATACCCGTTCTGTCAAGGGTGAGAATGTTGTGGGCGAGTTTGAAGCGCCGGTTGAGGTGCTGGATGCCGAAACGCGGACGAAGTATGAGCATTTGCAAGCCATTTTGAGAGAGATGGGTTCGGTGCTGGTCGCTTATTCGGGCGGCGTGGATAGCGCGCTGCTGCTCAAGGTGGCGCATGATGTGCTGGGAGAGCAGGCGCTGGGAGCCATTGCCGCTTCAGCTGCGTATGCCGCCGAGGAGACGCAGGAGGCTATCGCCGTTGCACAACAGATGGGCATTCCTGTGCTGACGTTGGAGACGCACGAACTGGAAGATGAGCGCTACGTCGCCAACGATTTCAACCGCTGCTACTTCTGCAAAACGGAACTTTTTACGGAACTGGAGCCGCTGGCGAAGCAGCATAACCTGGCCTACATCGCCTATGGCATCAATAAGGATGACGTGGGGGATTTTCGTCCTGGGCAGCGGGCGGCGCGAGAGTTTGGCGTGCGTGGACCGCTCAAAGAGGCAGACATGGGCAAGCGCGAAATACGGGTGGTCGCTCAGATGCTGGGCGTTCCCGTCTGGAATAAACCGGCAATGGCCTGTTTCTCCTCGCGCATCCCGTATGGTAGCAAGGTCGATGTGCAAACCCTGCAAATGATCTACCGTGCTGAGAAGTTCCTGCACGAACTGGGCTTCCACCAGTTGCGTGTGCGGCATCACGACAAAGTGGCGCGCATCGAGGTCGAACGCGCTGAGCTGCCGCGCCTGATCGAAGAAGAGATGAGCCGCGTCGTGACCGATGGCCTGCGCAAGATCGGCTATACCTACGTCACCGTCGATCTGCTTGGCTTCCGCAGTGGCAGCATGAACGAGGGCTTTTTCAAAAAGAAACGAACCTGAAATCACTCTTGTATGGAAAGATGAACTGTATTCATGAGCAAACAACCATCTCGCCAGGCGGGGAAAGCAGGGAGTACAAAGGCAAAGGCCGCGCCGAAGCGGAATCAGGACGTGCAGGCGTACCAACCACGGACAAAGCAAGCACGTCGTCAGGATCGACACGAGGATATCACAAAACGTAGGAGCGCGATTGATCGCGCCCGTCGCCAGCAAGCCGCCCGGCGCAGGCGCACCACCCTTGTTGCCGCTATCGTGGTGGCGGCTGTCGCAGTTGTGAGCATCCTCGCGTATCTCGTGTATGGCAACCTGCAAGCAAAGCACAGCAACGGTATGGCAAGCGCGTCAACTGTTGCTCCAACAGCAACTCCGGTGAACCCGCTCTATCCCCCTGTGAACGGCATTCCCTGTGATCTGGGCGAGCAACTGGCTACCCATTTTCACGCGCACCTGAGTATTTATATCAATGGCAAACCCTGGACTATTCCAGCCAATATCGGTATTGGCAATGTAGCCGCTACCTGTCTCTACTGGACGCACACCCATACCAGCGATGGCGTTATTCATATCGAGGCTCCCTCCAGTGGTACCTATACCCTGGGAGATTTCCTCGAAGTCTGGGGCAGCAAGTTTCCCGACTTCAACTACTCGACACGCCTGGATGATGCCAGTGGTTGGACCGTCTACGTCGATGGGAAGCCCTACAGCGGCGATTTCCACAAGATCATCCTGCACGAGCACACCCTGATTACCCTGGCCTACAACAGCCCCAATGCCAAACCCGACACCAGCTTCAACTGGGGTACGCTCTAAAAAGAGAAGGCAGCCAGAAAGGGCTGGCGAATGCTGGAGAAGGGCGGAGGCAAGCTCCGCCCTTCTCCCCACCAGCACGTCTCTCCACTATTGTTTCTTGTGATACAATATCTCTATTACGTGAGGCATATGTATCCGGGAGAGCGTGGGTATGAAGTGTCCTTTTTGCGGAGGAACAGAGTCACGAGTCAAAGATTCGCGAGACATCGGCGATGCCATTCACCGCAGGCGCGAATGCGAACAGTGTAAGGGGCGATTCAGTACATACGAACGAGTTGAGAAATTTCAACTGCTGGTGATTAAACGCGATCAACGGCGGGAGACTTTTGATCGTGAGAAGTTGTACATGGGGCTGCGCAAGGCGTGCGAGAAACGCCCGTTGCCAGCAGGCGAAATCGAGAGTGCCGTCGAGGAGATCGAGCAGGAGCTTTACCGCCTGGGGAAACAGGAGGTACCGAGCAGCGTGATTGGCGAACTGGTGATGGAGCATTTGAGAAGCCTGGATAAAATCGCTTACATCCGCTTTGCCAGCGTCTACCGTTCGTTTGCCGATGTGCAAACCATGTTTGAGGAGATGCAGAGCCTGCTCAATCCCGACAACCGCGTTGAGCGAGCAGCTGTAGCTCCGAACGAAAACGGGGTGGAGCAATAAGAGGCAGCCATCCTGAATAGAAACTTCTGGCAGGCCACCC
>DASTKE010000615.1:0-4708 GCA_035716105.1 Ktedonobacteraceae bacterium
CTGATCGTCACCGACCGCTGCCTGGATGCCAGCATCGCCTACCAGGGCTTCGCACGTGGCCTTGACCCCAAATTGATTGAAAACCTTTCCCTGCTTGCCACTCAGGGCCGCGTCCCAGATCTCACCATCCTGCTCGACCTCGACGCGGAACAGGTTTCCACCCGCACAGACATCTCCAACGACGCCAGTGGCCAGCGCGAGGCCCAGAACCGCTTCGACACCGAAGCCGAACAATTCCACCGCCGCGTCCGCGAAGGTTTTCTCACGCTCGTCCGCGCCCACCCCGAACGTATCAAAGTCATCGACGCCTCGCGCACACCAGAGGAGATTCATAGGGAGATTGTGAGGCTGGTGGAACCGTTGTTGTGAAGATGCCGTTTGGTAAGAGGAGAAATCTATCATGAGCACACAAGAAGGTTTGCCATCCGCTGACGAGGCAGAGGCGCGTGACCTCTATCGACAACTGATCGATGCCTGGAACGGGCGCAATGCGGAGGGCTTTGCGGCCCTCTTTACTGAAGACGCGCATGTTACCGGCTTTGATGGCAGCCAGATGGACGGGCGAGCAGAGATAGCTTCAGCGCTCTCCGGAATCTTCGCTCATCATATGACAGCACCCTATATAAGCAAGATAAGAGGCGTGGAGCTATTGCGTCCAGATGTTGCTATCCTCCGAGCGGTCGTTGGCATGGTGCCACCCGGACAGTCAGATCTCAACCCCGCGCTCAATGCGATCCAATCCCTTGTTGCCGTTAGAAGCAATGGCACGTGGCGTATCGTGCTCTTTCAGACCACCCCGGCGCAGTTTCACGGCAGGCCAGAATTGGTCGAGCAACTGACGGAGGAGCTACGACAGTTGCTCCCGTAAGGTCTACCTGATGCGTGTCCTCACCCACCAGAACGAGAACGCGAGCAACAGCGCCGCCAGTCCGAAGAAAATCGCGCTTTCCATGCTCTGGAAGAGCCAGAAGCGGTCGGGTGGCTGCACGGTGAGCATGTAGAGCCAGCCGTGGGCGTGGGTGCAGGCGGTGAACGGTGTGTGTGGCAGCGCGCCGCCGTCGTCCCAGTTGGGGGGCGAGCTACAGGCCTGGTAGATGATGCCCACGTAGACCGGGCGATGGGCATGGTCGACCCAGTTGCTGTAGAGTACCCAGTCGTTGTTTTGATAGGGTGCCGGGATGGCCGCGGCGCTGAGCGGCGGGCGCGGCGAGTTCGAGGTATACGGATCCCAGACGAAGGTGACTGGCGGCAGATAGCGCAGGCGCGCCCAGGCATCGGCGGGGATGCGTGCGGCACTATAGCCGAGCAGGGTCACGAACATGGCCGGAACCGTTTTGCGCAGCAACGCGCCTGTCGCGATGCCCAGGGCCAGCGCGTAGGCCGCGTAGGCGACAGGTACAATGCCCTCGAAATCGAAGGATACCGGGGCCACACCGCCGCCGAAGCGGTCGAACGGGCCGTTCCACCACATCACAAGGATGCTGAAAAGCGCAAAGGCCAGCAACGTTATGCTCATGTATGTCGCGGCTTTGATCGCCAGCCAGCGCACCCGCGTCACACTCTGTGTCCAGATCAGACTATGGGTTCCCTGCTCCATCTCACGCGCCACCAGAGGCACGCCCACAAACATACCCACCAGCGCTTGCAACAACAGGGCTGGCAGCAAAGGGGTAGCGCTGTTAACGTTTTGAGAGAAATTTCTGGCCGAGAAATTCATAAAGAAATTGGTGTTGAGAGCCTGACAGAGGGCATTCTGACTGTGCTGTGCCAGGCATGTCGCCATGCTTGTACCCGGAACAACCTGGTAGTAGTACGCCGTGTATGCCGCGAGGCCGCTGTGAACCAGAAACGCGGCAATTCCCGCGAGTGTGAGCCAGAGGGCCAGCACCTCGAAGCGCTGTTGCCGCAATGAGAACCAGATCATACTAATGCCTCCTTATGAGATTAGCTGACTCGCGTGCGTATCCACCAGTAGGTGAGCCAGAGAAGCCCCGCTGTCAGTGCGAAGAAGAGAATGCTCTCGATACCCTGGAAAAGCCAGACGCGGTCGATGGGTTGCCAGGTGATTGTTTGCAGCCAACCTTGAGCATGGCTACACGAGAACGGGTTAAGCGGTTGCGGGGCTGATGGTAAGTGACGGAACAAGCCTGCTGGCCCTCCACACGCCTGTCTCATCTGGTCATCCGTGAGGGTCTGTCCGGTGGTATGGTCTGTCCAGGTAATGGCCGTTACCCAGTCCTGTTTGCCGGGAAGCGTTTGAGGGGTCGTCTGGTAGGGGTCAAAGAGGCCAGTGGAGTATGGCGGCAGGTAGTACGGGCGCACCCAGACGCCTATCACGTAGCGTGCGGCTGTGTAGCCAAACAGCGTTACAGCGTTTGCCCAGACGGTATGGCGTGTGAAGGCTCCCGCCGCGATACCCAGCGCTAACCCGAAGGCCATATCGGCCAGAGGGACTGCCCCCACAACATCGAAGTTATCCCAGCCGCTGCCGCCGAAGATGCCATTCTGCGCGATATACCATGTCGCAATCGCGCCGATGATGGCGAATACCGTCAGGGTAATAACCAGTTGCGTACCCACCTTGACCAGCAGCCAGCGCCGCTGTGTCACGCTCTGCGTCCAGATCAGGCGAAAGGTTCCCTGCTCCATCTCACGCGCCAGCAGAGGTACACCCAGGAATATGCCCACCAGGACTGGCAATATCAAGGGCGGCAGCAAGTCGAAGTTGGGATCCTCATAGGTGTCAAAAAAGTTGGCCTGGAGAGTCGAACAAATTGCGCTCGGGTTCTGCTGCAACTGGCAGGCCGCGACGCTCGTTCCATGTACCACCTGGTAGTAGGCCGCGCCGATGGCCAGACCGTCCCGAATCAGATATACAGCCATGAATGCGAGTGCCAGTGCAATCACCAGCACCTCGAAGCGATGCTGCTTCCAGATAAGCCAGATCATAACGCCGTCTCCTTTCTGACGCGTTGCAGCGTTGGTGGCTCTACCGGTGCATCGTAGCTCATCGTTTGGCCCATGTAGGCGAGGACGATATCTTCCAGTATCGCGTCATGCACCTCCCAGGAAGCGTTGAAGAGGTGTTCGTTGACGCGCACCAGCAGCCTTGTTTGCCGGTTGGTGTGGCTTTCCTGAATGATGCTGTGAATGCTGGCTATAGCGGACGTATCTGTGCGCGGCCCCAGCAGCCATTTATGCGAGCGCACGATTCCATCGATATCGCCAGCAAGCTGGACGTGAGAGGCCGAGAGGAGAATCAGGTAGTCGCAGACCCGCTCCAGGTCGGTGATAATGTGCGAGGAAAGCAGCACCGTCAACCCACGTTCGGCGGTTGCACCCATCAGGACGCTCAGGAGGTTGCGGCGCGCCAGGGGATCGAGGCTGGCAAGCGGCTCGTCCAGCAACATCAGGTCGGGCTGCTTGGCGAGCGCCAGTGCCAGTGCTACCTGCGCCTGCTGGCCACCGGAGAGCCTGCCCACGCGCCAGTTAAGCGGAATGTCAATTGCCTTCAAACGCTCTACGGCCACCTGCTGGTTCCAGTTGGGATTAAGTTTGCGTCCCATTGTCAGCAGATCCGCGACTGAAAAGCCTTTATAGAGCGGGTGTCCCTGTGCGACGAAGCCAACACGCGGCAGCACCTCTCGCTGCTGCTCGAACGGCGAGTGGCCGAAGACCCGCACCTTGCCCTCGGTCGGCTGGAGCAATCCGACCGCCAGTTGCAATAGTGTTGTCTTTCCCGCTCCATTCGGCCCAACAAGCGCAGCTACACGTCCTGCTGGCAGACTCAGTGCGCATTCGCGCAGCGCCCAGCGCCGACTGAAGCCGTAGCGTTTGCCCAGGTTGGTTGTCTCTAGCGCGATACTCATGCTCTACCCTCACTTTCCGCCGCCCGGCTATCCCACAGCGTTGCATTGAAGAGCGCGAGAATGCTCTCGTCATCCAGTTCCGCCTCGCGGGCGCTCTGAAGCCAGCGCACAAGACCGCGCCGCAGGAAGGCATGGCTGGATAGCGACATCAGCGCCAGCGTGCGCAGGACGAAGGTACCCTGCCCCGGTCGGCTGCTCACCAGTCCTTCATATTCCAACTCTCTATATGCCTTCAGCACCGTATTGGGATTAATGACCAGCCGTTCCACCACCTCTCTCACCGTCGGCAGCCTGTCCCCCACGCCAATCATACCCAGGCGCAGCGACTGCTTCACCTGCTGCACAATCTGCAAATAGGGAGGTACACCTGAATGTTCGTCCAGATGAAAATCGATCATAGACCTTCTCCTTTCATTGTGCCTTTGTTCCATAGTTCTATTCTGCTATAGTACTATGGTATTAGCACAAGTCTACCAGAGAAGTGAGGCTGTGTCAAGAGGGAAATATAGAGCACATGGAAGAAGAGATGTCTGTGTAAAATGGCCTTGCAGGCCATTTTACACAGACATCTCTTCTTCCATGTGCTCTATAGGGCTTCTAAGCGCTTTTTGCGTTTCAGCGCTTCGAAGTGTTCCGGGTCGAGTTCAAGCGCTTTGTCGACTGCGGCGAGCGCTTCCGTTTTGCGACCCAGGATACCCAGCACCCAGGCTTTGCCGTCCCAGGCGGGGGCGTAGTCGGCATTTAGAAGCAGAGCTTGCTCGAAAGCTTCCAGCGCTGGCTCGTAGCAAGCCATCATGCCCAGGCAGGTTGCTTTGAGATACCATGCCTCCGGGTTTGCG
>DASTKE010000616.1:0-3229 GCA_035716105.1 Ktedonobacteraceae bacterium
CTCCAGGAGCATTCATAGATCGCGCCGTCTATAGTAGGGCCACCCCTTGCGGGTGGCCTGGAGGCGAGGCGTGAATGGCTTGGAGTAGGTAATGTGGAACTACATAAACCCTCAATCATGGAGAGACGTATGTATATAGGAGATACGCGGAGCAAGACGCAGAAAACAGCCTGGCTATCCTGGCTGCACGTGCCTGTCTTCCTCCTCTTGATGGCTTTTTTACTCAGTGCTTGCGATCAAAATTCTACAAACCCTTCAGCTTCCACCACCGCGGCACCAACGGAGGTGGCCGTTAACGGCTTCGGCACAGCCGCGAACCATGTGCATTCACTGGTCGCGTTTCCCAATCACGTGCTGGTGCTGGCGACGCATTACGGCATCTTCCGCTCGGCAGACAGTGGAGCAACCTGGCAGAAGGTCGCAGCAGGCCCGAACCAGTTGATGCAGGGATTAATGGCCTACTCGCTCGTTGTGAGTCCGCTCAATCCCCAGCGCCTCTACGTGCTGACCCTGCCTGCCACTGTGCCTCATGCCGGTACTTTAGGACTCTACACCAGTGGCGATCAGGGCCGCACCTGGAAACTGGCCGTTGCCACCGCCAGCGTGACCTCCAGTTCGATCTACACAGTGGCGACCGGCAATGATACGCCTGACGAGGTCTACATCTACCTGCCCAACCTGGGAGCGCTGGGCCTGCGCGTCAGCCTGGACGATGGCCAGCATTTTTCCAGCGCGGGTACGCTTCCTTTCGGAAACATTCTAGGCCTGCTCGCCATCCCCAATCAGCCGGGGCATCTGCTCATCTATGGCAGCCAGGGTATAGCGCGCAGTACCGATGGCGGCGCGCACTGGCAGGTCATCCAGGGCATCAACGGCCAAATCTTCCAGATCGAGATGGCCGGGCCAGATACCCCCATCTACGCATCGGGTGATGCCGGTATCTACGCCTCACAGGACAGCGGCAAAACCTTCAAGCTGGTGAACAATCAGACCTCTTACGCGGGCCTCACTTCGTCGATAACGCAGCCGCAGGTCATCTATGGTAAAACCGGCCTGTCGATCTATCGCAGCACCGATGGCGGTCACATCTGGAAAGCGCTGCCACGCATCAGCGGCAACCTCGGCAACATGGCCGTCAACCCTGCAAACGCCTCGCAGGTCTACCTTTCGCTCTCCTACCCCACCGCCGTCTACGAACTGAACGCGAACAGCACCGGCTGGACATCGCTCACACCGAAAGCGTAGAGGGGAAGGATATATGATGAAATTGAGAACAGGACAGCGATGGGCAATGATATTGCTTGCATTGCTGGCGCTGGTGGGGGTGATGTTGCTGCTGCCGGTGCGGGCTTCGGCGGATGGCGGCGCGCCCAACCTGGCGTATGTGGCCGGTACGTCGCATGGCATCAGCGCCATCGATATTCAGCAGCAGAAGGTGACGACGACGCTCTCCGTGCCGGGCGACCCGCACGCCATCCTGCTCAGCCTGGATGGGCGTTTCCTGTACGTCACGCAGCCAGCGCTGAATCGCTTCTCCATCATTGCTGCCCGCAACGGGCAAACCATCTGCTCGGCCAGCGTGCCGGGGCAACCAACGCTGCTAACATTTGATCCGGGAACAAACGTCGTCTATGTCGCGGGCAATGGCGCGGCCAGTGTCAGTGGATTCGATGCCACCTCATGCGCACTCAAACACACCATCAAGACGAGCGGCCCCGTCTTTGGCCTGGCGGTAGCCGTCGTCGGTACTGGCAACAACGGCGGCACCGGCAACCAGCTGTGGGTGGCGGATTCGACCTCCATCGCATACTATGATTCAAGCGGCAAAAAGATGGGTGGCTTCCCCGTCGCCGGCGGCGCTGGCTATCTCGTTATTCCCGCCGGCCCGTTTGTCTACGCAACAACGCACAACGGCGGCGTGATTGCCATCGACCTCAATACGCTCAAACCATCCGCGCCACTCATTACAGGCGGTCCCTATGGCACGATGGATTACGACGCTGTTACCGGAGAGATTCTCATCCCTGATCAGGGACACAATCAGATTGACGTGCTCGCGCCGCTGGTTTCTGGCGCACCGGTGCCGCACGAGCCGGAGCGCGTCATTCCCCTGGGAGTCAAACCCGAATCCATCGCCATTACCAGCGATGGACAACTCGGCTTTGTCGCCCTGAGCGGAGGCAATGTCGCCATGCTCGACCTGCCAGGGCGGCAGCTTGTCAATACCATCCTGGTCGGCGGCAACCCGCATTTCATCATTACCGGTCTCTACCCGCCGATTGTCGGCACCACGCCGCAGCAAGCCTCGACCTGGAATACCATTGCCAGCGTCCTGGCCTATGTGATTATCGTGATTCTCATTCTCGTCCCCATCCTGCTCTTCCGCCGCTTTAACCGGAAAGGGAAGGTCGATAAGAAGGGTGATTGATTAAAAAGCGCAGGCTACCTGTAAAACGTGTCATGCAGGCCACCCGCAAGGGGATGGCCCTACTATAGACGGCGCATCGGTCGCGAAGGCGTTATAGAGTAGGGCCATCCCCTTGCGGGTGGCCTATGGGATTCTGCTTGCCCTCTCTTATTCTATTCTCGTGTTGTCAGGGCCAGAATCTCTGGTTCACGGGCGAGCATACGCACGGCGACGAGACGCGAGACCACCTGGTGGAAGGCGACGCCATAGATCAGCACCAGCGGTATAGCGAACGCCCAGACCCACTCAACTTGAAAGAAGATCGGTAGGGCCAGCGCCAGAATCACCGGAATGAGCACGATGACTGAGACACCAAGCATCAGGAGCGATATGATGCCGCGCAAGCAGCCGTTGCCGGACGAGGCACCGGTGGCACGGAAGCCGCGCTGCATCTGCCGCATCCGCTGTGGAAAGAAGACGGAGGTGAAATTGCCGCAACCAAGCGTCACTGCGATACCGGCCAGTCCTCCTATGAAGACGGGAAAGGCGATATTCCAGGCGTTGGTGAGGAATGAACTCGCCAGCACCAGAATCGCCAGTTCCGCCAACCCCATCAAAAACACGGTCAGGTTTTTGCCCCAGAGTATGCGCGTCGGCTCGACGGGGAAGAGGAAGAGTTGACTCAGGCTCTGCCGCTCCATGCCCAGCGAATTGAACGAGAGGCTGAGCATGAAGAAGAACACCGCCAGAGGCGCGAACAAGACCAGCCACTCGCCAAAAAAGCCGCCCGACGAGCGGTTGCCAAACCCAAGCAACGGCCAG
>DASTKE010000617.1:0-2918 GCA_035716105.1 Ktedonobacteraceae bacterium
CGGCCAGCGCGGGCGAGCACAAGGCATCGCCCCTACAAGCACGGATATCCTGTTTTCTTACCCTCTTGGAATGTGAGGAAAAGCATGGTATAGTAGAGCCGCATTTGTTTCGTATATTGTCTAACCGGTATCACCAATCCAGGAGTTTTGTTTATGAACTGCACTTCCTGTGGCACTAACTTGCCAACCGGAGTGGGTACCTGTCCAGTCTGTGGCACACCCACCCCATATAATGTCTCCGCGCCGGGCGGATCATATAATCCTACAGTGCCAGCTTCGCAATATGACTATGGGACGCCACCTACACCGCCCGCGCCGCCAACAGGCTATGGCACACCATCCTACGGCACGCCGCCAGACCCATACAGCAACCAGCAGGCCAACTCCTATGGTGCGCCGGGCGGCTATGCGCCACCACCTCCTCCGATGCAGCCGTCACCCTATGCTCCCGGTCAGTTCGCGTCGCCCATGCAGACGCAGCCACCAAAACCGAAGAGCAAACTCCCGCTCATTCTCGGTATCGTCGGCGGCGTCCTGCTGCTGCTCTGTGTCGGTGCCTGCGCGATATTCTACGCCATAGGGAAGAACACTCCCCAGACAACCAACACGTCGACGACCACTACCAGCACATCGACCACCGTTTCGGCCACCCCGACAACCGGTACAACGCCCGCCAGCACGACATCGACCTCTACCGCCCCATCCGGGCTGAGCATCGTACCCTCGGCGGCGGCTATCATCTTCAATGCCAAATCGGCATCCGGCATCGATAGCAACTACAAACCAACGGGAGTTAGCTCAACATTTAAGGTGAATGATAAAGTCTACATCACCTTTGACCTGAAACTCCCCAGCACTGGCTATATCCAGTCGAAATGGTACGTCGATAACGTCTTTGGCAAGGATAGCATTCTGACTGTCGACAAAACCAGCTATATCGACGCCTACTTTGTCAACTCGTACAAAATAGCCGCCAACGGCACCGTTGAACTCTACTGGTGTAAGAAAGCCGACTGCAGCGATGGACAGTTGGCCGCGTTCGTCAACTTCACGGTTGGCAGCACCTCGCACATCCAGTCCCCCGTTCCCGCCAGCGCCGCCCTACTGGATCGAGACCGGCGCGTCCAGGTCTAAAAAAGCCTATAAGGTGATAGAAAACATGAATCATCCCAAATAGGAGATTCCCGTAGGCCACCCGCAAGGGGATGGCCCTACTAGACGACGGCTTCGCAAGCCGATGCGGGTTATAGTAGGGCCATCCCCTTGCGGGTGGCCTGCAGAGCTTTTCCAGGTTGCTCAGATATTCGGGATGGTTCATGTTTTCTCATCTTAATTATATGTACCGCCCTTTCGTACGCCTTTTGCCTATGCACGCACCCCTTCGAGTATCGCGGCGAGCTGGATGCGCTCCTGCTCGTTGAGAGGCAAGAGCGGTAAGCGCGGGCGACCGCCATACCCGGCGAAAAGTTCGAGCGCGGCCTTCAGCCCTGGCACATTGTAGGTCGTGGTGACGGCGGTATTGGCCGGAGCCAGGCGCGCCTGCCAGATACGCGCCTCCTCTAGCTGCCCGGCCAGGAAAAGTTCCTGCACGCGGCAGACCTCGCGGGGGAAGATATTGGCCAGCGCGGCTACTGCGCCCGATGCCCCCACTGCCAGCGCAGGCAAGAGGTAGCCAGCGCTCCCGGCAAAAGCCCGGAAACGCGACGAGGCCGTGGCCGCGACAACCTGGGCCAGCTTCGCCATGTTGCCCGAACTATCCTTGACACCAATGATATTCGGATGCTCCGCCAGCGTGCAGATCGTCGCGGTATCGAGATCAACACCGGCGGCATTGCCCGGCATATTATAGATGACCACCGGCAGCAGGCTGCTGTCGGCAATCGCCCGGTAGTGCGCCAGCAGCGCCGCGTTGTTCATACGCGACCTGAAATAGAAAGCCGGGAGAATCAGGGCCACATCCGCGCCTGCACGCGCCGCCCGCTGGCAGTTCGCAATCGTCGCCCGTGTCGATTGCTCGCCGCACCCGGCCAGAATCGGTACATCAGCACCAGCCGCTTCGCGTACCGTCTCAATCACCTGAACGCGCTCATCTCCGCTCAAATGCACGGACTCGCCGTTCGATCCCATCACCACATAGCCGGTGATGCCGCTCTGGTTCAGCCCCTGCACATGCCGCCGCAGCGTGGCAAGATCAAGTTCTTCGTCCGCGTCAAAAAATGTCGGCACCGGCGGGTAGATACCGGCGGGAATAACGTCCAGCATATGTATGCGCTCCTTCTTGAAATACCGTACTTCTAGAAGCATTATAGCATAAGGCTTGCGGCGCCCAGGCCACCCGCAAGGGGTGGCCCTACTATATACCATAGCGCAGGCGTATGGCAGCGATTCCGCGTATAGTAGGGCCACCCCTTGGAGCTTCTTCGGAAACCTCTCTGAAGCCGCCTCCATAGAGGGATACAACCGGGTTTCCGAAGAAGTTCTTGCGGGTGGCCTGAGGTGTCACGTGAATAGCCTGATGCAATCATTCGCGCTAGCGCAACACAATGTGCAACACGATATACGCGACATAGGCCAGCAGGAGCAAGGCTCCGGCGAGGCGCCCCACGCGGCCACGCCAGAGGAACACGGTCGCCAACCAGGTTGCGCCGATCAGAAACGGCCAATCAAGCTGGCGCACGAGAGGTGCGACCTGCACAGGCGTCAGCAGCGCGATCAGACCGAGGTTGAACAGCAAGAAGTAGAGCAGCGTGCCAACAAGATTTCCGGCGCTGATATCAGGCCGACCCTCCTTCGTGGGAACCGCCTGCCGGATCACCTCTTCCAACTCGATGGCAGCCGGAGCCACGACCATGCCCATAAAGAGCGCGGGTACACCGAGCGCGGCAATGATATCCTGAGCACCCTGCGCCACCATTTCC
>DASTKE010000618.1:0-3851 GCA_035716105.1 Ktedonobacteraceae bacterium
TCCAGTCCCATAGGCCGATGGATTAGCGCCCAACGGTTCCCAAGACGATAGGGCATGAGGGCTGCGTCTTTGTCTTCGGGCGGCATGACGGCCCCAAGCCGTTCGAACTCGGCGAAATCGGTGGTTCTGGCCAATGAGACCTCCGGACCAGCACGCGAATACGCGGTATAAGCGATATAGTACGCCTGGTGTTCGGGCACATAGGTAATGCGCGCGTCCTCGATGCCCCAGATCTCCTCAGGATGGCCGGAGGGATCCGGCTGCAATGTTGGCTGGGGATCAATCCGCCAGCCATCGATGCCGTTACGAGAGCGTGCGGCGCAGAAGTGAGAGAACCCACGACGATCTTCCACGCGGCAGAGCAGGAGCGTTGAGCCATCAGAGAGGCGCGCTACCCCTGGATTGAATGCTGTGTTGATGGGGTACGGCCAGTCCGATGGTCGCAGAATAGGGTTGCGTGGATGCCGGTGGAAGAGGACGTCAGGCAGCGTGTTCTCAAAAGGCATTGATATACTCCGGCAGCACTGTAGTTCTGTGAGGGCGTAGTCCCTCTACGTCTGGCGGGGTGCGGTCATGCATGAGCGGACATCCCGTTCGCCAGCATGAGTCGCTCGGCCTCGCGGGCGGCTTCCTCCGCGAGGAGCTCGGCCTCCGTCGCGCGCAGCTCCAGGAGCGCAAGTAGGAACGCCAGGGCCGATTCGGCGCCCTGATTCTGGTTGACCCAATCAGGCTGGAGGCCGTCGTAGCATGCCCCAGTCACGGGATCGACGAGCGAGACGCCGAGATCATTGCGTCCGAGGAACCAATCGAAGACAGCTTGGGCCTGTACATGCCAGTGTATGTCTTCCGTCTCTCGGAAGGCTGTGAGGCAGGCAGCGATTGTCGCGTAGGCTTCAATAGGCTGCTGATCAAAGCGCGTACGCTCTTCGCCATGCCGGTAAAAGCCGTGGCAACCGATGGGTATGAAGTGCCCCTCCTCGCCAAACTGGATATCCATAAGCCATGCCAGCGCAGTGACACCTGCCTCAGTATAGGCGGCATTGTTCATGTCAGCGCCAGCGAGCAGCAATGCACGGGGCAGTGTAGCATTATCGTAGGTCAGAATGTCCTCGAACCATGGCCAGTCCTGCGCACTATTGACGCTGAATGCTTGCATCAACTGGTCAGCAAGATCGTCGCGCGCTCGTTGCACATTGCGATCACTGGCGAAACGTTTGAGGTATTCGTGGATGCCGAGTAGTGCAAACGACCAGGCACGCGGAGCCGTGAGTTCGGTGACAGCGAGAAGCGCGCGATTGAAGAGTAAGCTTGCTAGGCCCACATGCCCTTCGTCGGTCGAGCGCCCAATCACCATGCCAAGCGCCCACAAAGTGCGCCCGTGGCTATCCTCCGAACCGACATCCTCCAACCAGCGGCGGTCGAAGGACAGCAGATTGCGAAAGCGGCCAGCGTCTTCGTTGAACGCGTGCGCAATGAACGCCAGATAGCGTCCTGCCAGCGCGGCAATCTCTTCAGGCGAACCCAGCCCCAGTTCCTCCAGCAGAACCGTGGCAATCAGTCCACGGGCATTATCGTCGATGGAATATCCTTCTCCATAGTTTGGGACAGAGAAGGTGGCATGCTGGAGAAGACCTGTGTCGTCAGTCATACGTCGCAGATGACTCAAGCTAAGCGGAGGAAGCGAATGCGCGCGCAACAGGCGCCGCGAGATGCTCCCGGCTTGAGGTACGAGGAGGCGTTGCTCGCGCACCTGGTCGAAGAGTGACATGTAGCGTCGGGCGACCCGCGACCAGGTCATCTCGCGGCCAAGTTCGTACCCGCGCTTGCGCATGGCATGCCGCTCAGCGTCGTGATCGAGCAGCCAGATGACTTGCTCCGCGATCGCGGCGGAGTCGCGGAAGGGCACGACAACGCCTCGCCCCTCGCTGAGCAATTCTTCGGCGTGCCAGTAAGGCGTGGAAATGACGGCCTTGCCCGTGCCGACAGCGTAGGCGAGTGTGCCAGAGACGATTTGCTCGCGGTTAAGGTAGGGTGTGACATAGATATCGGTCGCGCCGATGAACTCCACCAATTTCTCGAGCCGAACAAACTGGTTGTAGAAGACGACCGCGTGCTCAACACCGTGCTCCCTGGCAAGCCGCTGGAGCATCAGACGATAGGCTTCGCCATCGCGCCGCCTGACATGCGGGTGTGTTGCGCCAAGGACGAAGTAGAGGGCGTCGGGATAGCGCTTCAGAATGGTGGGCATGGCGGCGACGACGTGCTCAATGCCTTTATTCGGTGAGAGCAGCCCGAAGGTCAACAGCACCACCTTCCCTGCGGCATCAAACTCATCCTTATAGAAGTTGGGATCGACGAAGGGAACATCGGGAATACCGTGAGGGATGTAACTGACCTTTTCGCACGGCACCAGGTACAGGTTGTGCAGCACGTCGCAGGCGTGATGGCTCATAACCACCATGCGGTCAGAGAGACGCGCAACCTCATCCAGCACCTTGCGCTGGTTGCGATCAGGCTCATCGAGAACCGTATGCAGTACGGTGACAATCGGCATGCGTAGCTCACGCAGTAATTCTAAGATGTAGCTGCCAGATGGTCCGCCGAAAATGCCATATTCGTGCTGGAGCACAACCAGATCCACGCGATTGATGTTCAGATAGTCCGCAGCCTGGCGGTACGACTCGATGTCGCGCTCAGCGATCTCAAACTCCACACGAGCGGGATAGGGATAGCCTTCGCTGGTATCGTTTACTGGAATGGCGCAGATCGCAGCTTCCGGGTATTGGGCGCTGAGAGCCTCGCAGAAGTCGGTGGTGAACGTGGCCACACCACATTGGCGCGGCATGTAAGTGCCGATTACCGCAATCTTGCCGATTTGGAACTTCTGCACTCGATTCATCCTTTTCTTGTATAGCCACAAAACGTCATGCACAGTCCATACACAGTCACGGCAATACCGCGACCAAGCAATCGCTCAGTGCATGGGAAGGACTGGAGTCATGGCCTGTGAAACAGCATCGGGCGCTAAGCTCATGGACGCCAATCAAATACGTGTAGCAGGCTGCCTAAACCGCAGCTGCATCTGAGACTTGCTGTCATGTGCTGCAAAGCGACGTGGGTCATGTCGCTTGAAACATGGCACTGGTTCAGTGGGGAGGAGGGCAGGTTTGCAAGAGCTACGCCAGCGCCAACACCGAAGAGGTGCATCCATGATGACCGGACAGGTGGAGCATACCACATTCGCGCGGTGAACGCCTTGCTGAACTGACCACGAACCTGCCGCAACCTGCCGCAACCTGCAAGCATGCTGCGGAAAACATTGTTGCATGAGGGGCCAACCCGTAAAAGTAAGCAAGAGTTATTAATATTTCACAGCTTCAATGGCCCAACGTTCAAATCGAGGAGTATTTATGCGACATTATCGTTGGCGCCTGCGCACAACCAACAGCGTGGAGCGTTTGAACGAAAAGATCCGCCGGCGGGAGCGAGTCATCCGCATCTTCCCCACCCGCGACTCTGCGCTGCGCCTGATGGGAGCGCTCTTAGATGGAGCACGACGAGGTGTGGACCACGGGCCACCGCTACGTTGGCATGACCCCATACTGGCAATGGCACGTTAGCCAAGAACAGGAGGCTACCCTCCCTCACACCGCTTAATGCAATCCGACTATCTGTCCATCCAAAGTACTGACACTCTCGGACTTGACCCCATTTGACCAGGGGGCGGAGCCTGCGTAGAGCAATATGTCGTTCCTTTAGAAGGTGAATTGCAATCCAATTCACGGACGTTTCGTGAGCTTTGTTTCATTATTCCTGCGCAATTCGCGACGAATCGAGCCCATTCTTCCTTA
>DASTKE010000619.1:0-3954 GCA_035716105.1 Ktedonobacteraceae bacterium
CGGGCGAGCACAAGGCATCGCCCCTACGAACTTCCCTACAAAGACAGAAATACTTTTTCTTTCAAGTATTATGCCTGTCTGTACACTCGCCCTCGTTATATCTCGTTATGTCTAGTAGGCAGCTACAAGGAAACGGAATAAGGAGACAATTATGGATAGCCGATTATCTTCCTCTAGAAAGCGATGTTTTCTTCTTACTTTCATACTCACCGTGGCGCTATGTATCCTGCTCACAGGATGCGATATTACCATCTCGCCCAACGGTCTACAAAGTGGTACAAATGGCCCAGGTAGTACAAGCGGCAGCCAGTGCCAATCTAATTGCACGACCGGTTCGGGCGCACAAGGTGTAAGTGTCTTCGTTGAACCAAATGCCGGTGAGTCACCCATCGTCAATGCTATCGGCTCGGCAAAGAAATCCGTGTGGCTCGAAATATATATCCTCAGCGACCGCAACGTGATTCGTGCTCTGGAAGAGGCGGCCAATCGTGGTCTCGATGTGCGCGTGATGCTTGAGCCGCATCCATATGGCACATCTTCTCCGCAGCGGGTGATGGATCAATTGCAGGCCACAGGTATCAAAGTGCAGACAACCAATACCGCTTTCGCATTGACCCACGAGAAAGGTATGATCGTCGATGGCAACACTGCCTACATCATGACCTCGAACTTCAGCCGTTCCGCCCTCGGTGGGTATGGCAGCAGCAGCCAGTACAGCGATTCCACCAACCGTGAGTATGATATCATCGATACCAATGGGCAAGACGTACAGGCCGTTACCGCCATCTTCAATGCCGATTGGAGCCGCAACACGGCCCAGTTCAACAATGCCAACCTGGTCGTCAGTCCCGTCAACTCGCGCAACGACTTCACCACGTTCATTAACAGCGCACATCATACGCTGATCATCGAGGCGGAGGAGATGCAGGACAGCAGCATCGAGCAAGCGATAGACGGCGCGGCCAAACGCGGCGTGCAGGTCGAGGTGATCTTGCCCTCATCAAGCAGTTCCTCCGGGGATAGCAACAGCGCGGGCATCCAGACGCTCAAGCAGGCGGGTGTGCAGGTACGCGAGGATCCGCGTCTCTACATGCACGCCAAGATGATGGTGGTCGATGGGCACGAAGCCTTCGTCGGCTCCGAGAACATCTCTACGCAATCGCTCGATCAGAACCGCGAACTGGGCATTCTCATCTCGGATTCTGGCGTCATCACTACGCTTCAGCAAACATTTCAGCAGGATTGGGGCGATTCGCATAGTGTCTAACTCGCTTGCTGTGATAAAATAGAAAATAAATACGTTGGAGGTAGTTGTATTCATGGTAACAGAAATCGCACTTTTTACAGCCCTACCCGGCAAAGAGGAGCAGCTAGGGCAGGGCATACTCAAGGGACTGGATGTTATTCGCCAGCATCCCGGCTGCGTCTCCGCACGAGTGCAGCGCTGCATCGAACATCCCAACCAGTACATACTGACGAACGTCTGGACCACCCTGGAAGCGCACATGAAAGATTTTCGTGGAGGTCCGCTCTTCCCCCAGTGGCGCAGCCACATCAACGGCCTCTTCGAAGGCACCCCCTCCGTTTTGCATTACGAACCGTTTTAAATAAAGTAGCAGAGAAGCAGCGAACGATTGTGGGCCTTATGCAATCGCCCACAATCGTTCGCTGCTTCTCCAACCTGAAAACTATGTTATAATCAGGTGGAACAAACGAGATTTTGACAGTTCACACCCGTGTTATACTGAAACGGTCTAATGATATTGCCCGTTGAACCTTTTTTGTTTGGAAATGGCAGGAGAAAACGATGGCAGCGAAACAACAACCCTACGATCTGCATGGTATCTATATGACGGAAGAGGCATTTGAGCGGTTGATTAGCGTCGAAAGCCCTTACCGCTATGAACTCATTGATGGTGTTGTTTATGACATGACTGGCTCAACTCCAGAGCACAGTGTTATTGCTTCTAATATCGAGAGCCTGCTTCGCGAGCAACTCGGCAAGAGCGGCCCATGCCGTACGCACCGGGATCAATATGTCGCTATTCCTGGGAAGCCACCCGTCGTCCCGGATGTTGTGCTGACATGTGATCGAGCAGATTGGGACAAAGACAAAAGACTTAAGCCTTTCATGATTCAATCACCGCTTATCGTTGTTGAAGTGCTTTCACGCAGTACCGAAAAATATGATCGGACAGAGAAATTTGCCCGTTACATGCTCTGCTCCACACTTGAGGTCTATATCCTGGTGAGCCAGGATGAGCAACATATCGAGGTGTACCGGCGTTCATTGGAATGGAAGCAGGAACGCTTTTCTGCCGGTCAGACGATCATGCTCGAACAACTTGATCTGGAACTGCCAATTTCATCGATCTATGAAGGCGTGCTTTAGTACCAGCAACACCGGCGCTTTTCCGAGAGAAACATTGTTAAAAAGAATAGATTAAGAGAGCACAATACCATTCTTTCTGGGAGCATTTTTAGATGGACGAATCACGCGACAGACATGAACAGACCGAGACAAGCATGGCCGGGGATACGGGAGCCGGAGTGGAAACGCAGAACGCGGGGCCGAACGAGGAAGAGCAGTTGACAGTCCGCGTCGAGGAGCTACGGCATACGATCGAGAAGGCCAATTACGAGTACCATACCCTCGATAATCCGACGCTGGCCGACGCGGAGTACGACCAGTTGATGATAGAGTTGCAGCGTATCGAGCGCGAGCACCCGGAACTGGTGACGCCCGAATCGCCGACACAGCGCGTGGGCAGCGCTCCTATCCAGGAGGTGCCGCAGCACCGGCATCCTGTGCCAATGCTCAGCCTGGCGAATGCGCGTAGCGAAGAGGAGTTGCAGGCATGGTACCGGCGAGCGCAGAATATCATACCCAACGCGCACTTTGAGTACGTGTGCGAACTGAAAATCGACGGGCTGGCGATGGCGCTGACGTATGAGAACGGGCGGCTGGTGATTGGCGCGTCGCGTGGCGATGGGCTGGTCGGCGAGGATTGGACGCCCAATATACGCACCATTCGTAGCATTCCGCATAAATTGCGCGGCGAGCATATTCCCCAACGGGTCGAGGTGCGCGGTGAAATCTATATGCCCATCAAGGGCTTTGAAAAGCTCAATGAGCAGATGAAGGACGATAGACTGTTCGCCAATCCACGCAACGCGGCGGCTGGCTCGCTGCGGCAGAAAGACTCGCGCATCACAGCCACGCGCCCACTCGACTTCTTCGGCTACCAGATTGGCTATATGCAAGGCATGGAGTTTTCCACGCAGTGGGAGGCGCTGCAACTGATTAAGGAGTGGGGATTCGCCGTCAACCCAAACATTCTGCTGGCAAGGAACCTGGACGAGGTGATGGCCTACATCAACAAGTGGGAGACAGAACGCTTCAATCTGCCGTATGAGATCGACGGTGTAGTGATCAAAATCAATAGCTTAGCACAGCAGGAAGAGTTGGGTGCAGTGGGACGCGACCCGCGCTGGGCCATCGCCTTCAAGTACCCACCCATTCAGGTCGCGACACGCCTGCTCGGCATCGGCATCAATATTGGGCGGACAGGGACGGTCAATCCCTGGGCGGAGTTGGAACCTGTCAATATTCGCGGCGTAATGGTTTCGCGTGCGACGTTGCATAACGAGGGCGATATCCAGCGCAAAGACCTGCGCATCGGCGACTGGGTGCTGGTGGAGCGCGCAGGCGAGGTGATTCCGCAGGTGGTTAAACCCATCGTCGAGCGGCGCACCGGCAGCGAGGAGGTCTACCATCTCCCCGAACGCTGTCCGCTCTGCGATACCCCCATCGTGCGCAGCGAGGATATCGCGATGGCCTACTGCCCGAACGAGGCATGCCCAGGCCGCAATGCCGAGGGCATCATCCACTTCGCCTCTAAAGCCGCGCTGGACATCGAGACCATTGGCGAAAAGATGGCGGTGCAACTGATA
>DASTKE010000620.1:0-2398 GCA_035716105.1 Ktedonobacteraceae bacterium
AAATACTTCTTAACAATCTGGCCATCAGGAGTCAATTTTCCAGAAGCGTTTTTCCAGTTTGGCCCCCAGAATATCAGATACGCCTTCGGCTGAAGTTCCACCTGTCCAGATAAAGAATGATAGAGAAGATTGCATGGAGAAGGACACGCAGCCTTTCGTACGATATTGGTTTGAACAGGTAAATCAGGTATACCTTGATGAGGGTTCACGTTTCTCTTTTTTAAGATGCTTGTATGAGTACTGAGTGTACTAGACCCTTGTGTGGTAAACGTTTGGCCAGTGTTGCCAGATGCCCTGGCGCTCCCAGGATATACAGCAATAATAGCCAAAAGGACAAAAAGCAACAGAGTGATACGTACAATTGCACGGGAAACAAATTGCATGGGTATTCTCACTTTCTAGAGAACAAATTTCTCTACCCCGCAGCAGTTAACATCGAAAGGATCAGAGATTAACACTTCTGCGGTCAACCTGAAAAAGGACTAATTCCCCCTGAGCTTAGTCAGTCTTAGCACGCTCCTGACAGAGAGGTTGCATGGTGAGCGGCGAAGACATTCAGATAAATGCAAAAAGAGGTCGAAGAACAGTTTGCAAACTGCTCACCTTAAGAATATATGATATTTTTATAACATTGTCAAGTGATAAGAAGATATTTTTTAAAGAAATTAAGAAACGCAATACATATTTTAGGGCAGGAAATTATATATGCGTCCTATGATTGTACGAGCGAGCAACTGGTATATTACGGTGAAACATTGCGTCATGACCGAAATGCGTTGCATAATAAGCCTGAAAGTGGGGAGTAATCTCTACGAGATATTTTAATTCGTGTGGCAAAGGGTAGCAGTTTGCAAACGATGCTGGCTCGCCCGGTAACGACGTCTGGGCGAGCGCGTCAACCAACGTGAGAGGCACGAGGCGATGCTGCAATGGATAGGTATCAGCCATCTCTTCCGCAGGTAGTCAATTCGGGTTCGCCGCAAGTGGCAAAACCGCATCGAAGCTGGAAATTGGGCCAGAGAGCAGCACAGGCGCTCCTTGTTATCTTACTGTGTGCTGGCGGTTTCCTCTCGCTGTTTCCCCAGGGACGGGCCTTTACCCGCAGCGCCTTGCTGCTCCCGGCGCTGCTGAGCGCCTCTGAACCTCCGCCGCTGGTGGTCGCCGGAGACCCGGTGCGCTTCACACGTCTCACGCTTTTCCCGAACACTGCTCGCACGGTCTATTTAGATATCTACGAACCGGCCACGCCGCCGCCGCCCATCCCTGGCAGACGCGAAGCCATTATCGACGTGCCGGGTGCCGGTGATAATCGCTCAGTCGCACAGCTCGTCAACCTGTCGCGCTCCCTGGCCCGCGAAGGCATCGTCGATGTCAATGTCGGGACACCCGCGCTTTTTGACTACCGGGTCACAGCGCAGGAGAGCGAGGCTGTAGTGCAGGCGTTTGAACTTATGGAGCACTGGCCAGGCGTCAACCCCCGGCACATTGGCATCATCACCTTCAGCGTCGGCTCTCTGTCGGCTTACGAGGCCGCAGCCGACCCGCGCATCCGCGACAACGTCGCGTTCCTGGGCATACTCGGCGGCTATGCTGATGTAACCAGCCTGCTGCGCAACATGGGTACGCGCTCCCAGAACGTCAACGGCCAGACACAGCGCTGGGAGCCAATCGCGACGACGGCTTACGTGCTCTACCGCAGCGTAAGCAACCTGTTCTCACCCTCGGACCAGAAGCTCTTTCAGGAGGCGTTTCCACTCACGACAAGTTTCCCTCCGCCGTTGCCTGCCACGAAGGCAGCGCAGCTCTCACCGGTCGCCTCGGCGTACTATCACCTGCTGGAAGGCGATCAGCCCGGCAACGTCAACCGCAATCTTGCAGCGCTCTCACCTCCTCTGAAAGCGCTGCTCACTCAACTCTCACCGCTGTCGGTCATCAGCCAGATTCGCACGCAGATCCACTTACTGCATGATCGCAACGATGCCGCCATCCCGTACTCGCAGAGCCTGGAAATGGCCGCGGCCCTGACACGCCTCCATCACCCCTACGACCTTACTGCCTACACCATTTTCTCGCATGTTCAGATCAACATGCATTCCACGCTGAATCAACTGCTAAGCGACGGCACCAGACTGCTTCGAGTGCTGACCAGTATCGTGCTGGTTGGCTCGTGAGCGTGACGGCAGAGCAGAAAGTGAGGAGCGACGATGCTGATCCTTTCCCTTCTCTGGGTGGTACTGGGCCTGCTCATCGGAGCACTGGCGAACGCTGCGAAGCTGCGCCCTGCTACCTGGGTGCATGGTAGATGGCTCGGTATGCTCGGCCTGGGTGCGCTCACCGCCTTGCTCGGCGGCTGGCTGGGTACATGGGTACTCGGCACGCTCTTCGCGACCGCGACCGC
>DASTKE010000621.1:0-3778 GCA_035716105.1 Ktedonobacteraceae bacterium
GCGCGTCTCCACGGCTGGTTTGACCATTGTGGGGTCTTTGCACTCGCGACTGGGATGCGGCGGCTCTTTATAGCGAGATGGCCTGCGAAGACGGTTAAAGAGCGTCGCGGCCAGGTAGGAGAGGGCGGCCAGCGCGGAGATGTAGAAGCTGACGGGCCAGCGTGTGACAAAGGCGAGCAGCAGGCCAACCCACGTGAAGAGCAAGCCGAGCAAGATGGAGAGCCCGATAGCGGCAAATGGCCGATTGGTCAGGCGCTGGGCTGTTGCGGCGGGCGCGACGAGGAGCGCGAAGACCAGCAGCACACCCACGACCTGCACTGCCTCGGCTACGGTAATCGCCAGCAGCAACATGAAGCCGACTGAGAGCGCCTGTACGGGAACGCCTCGCGCCAGCGCGACCTCCGGGTCAATCGAGGCGAAGAGCAGCGGACGAAAGATAATGCCCAGGATCAGCAGCGTTACCAGGCTGAACACTAGCATAATCCACACATTGGCGCGGGTGACGCTGAGGATGGAGCCGAAGAGGATGCTGACGGTTTCGGTTGCGAAGCTGGTGTACAGGTTCAGGAAGAGCACGCCGAGGCCCAGCGCAAACGAGAGCACCATGCCGATTTCCAGGTCGCGACCGCGCACACGCTCACCTAACGCGCCGATGCCTACCGCTGCCAGCAAGGTGAATACGTAGGTGCCGATCAGCGAACTCGTGCCCAGAATGGCCGCGCCCGTTGCCCCCGCGAAGCCGATATGAGAGAGCGCGTGTCCCGCGAAAGCCTGGGCGCGCAGCACCACGAAATAGCCGACAATCGCCGTCAGAATGGCAACGACGGTACCCGCGATAAACGCATTTTGCACAAATTCGAGATGAAAGACATTCATAAGCGCATTCCTTACCTTCCTGGCAATCCCTGTTTATATTCGGACGTTTCCTCTTCGGCTTCCTGCTCTGAATAATGCGGAACATTTGCCGGTAGAATACCGGTTGCTGGCTCTGGCCCAGTCCGCCGTACACGTTGCCATGTGGGTGAAAGTAGACGTATGGGCAGGTAGATGCCGAACGAAAGGGTGGCGATGCAGAAGCTGACGGGCCAGTTGCTCAAAGCTGCCCAGAGAATGCCGACCCAGGTATAGAGCAAGCCCAGCGCAATAGCCAGGCCGATGATGGCGAATGGCTGATGGGTTAAGCGACGCGCCGTTGCCGCCGGGCCGATCAGCAGCGTGAAGATCAGCAGAATGCCGATGACCTGCACAGAGATGGAGACGACAACGGCCACCAGCACGAGAAAGACGATTGCCAGCAGGCGCACCGGAACGCCTCGCGCCTCCGCCAGCTCTGGATCATAGGAACTGAAGAGCAGCGGGCGAAACATGGCGAGCAATGCGGCGATAGTCAAGCCGCCGGAGATAGCCGTCACCAGCACATCTGTGCGTGAGATGCCGAGAATAGTACCGAAGAGAATGCTGTACGCCTGCTCAGCATACCCCTGGTAGAGCGCAAGAAAGAGGAAGCCAATGCCCAATCCAAGCGTCATGATGATGCCGATGGCGATATCTCGCTCGCGTATCTCCTTGCCCAGCACGCCGATGCCGACACCCGCGCCGACGGTGAAGACGAGCAGGCCGAAGATGGGATCAATGCCGAGCAGCAGCGCTCCGGCGGCACCGGCAAAGCCAATATGCGCCAGTGCGTGCCCCGCGAAGGTCAGGCCGCGCAGAATCACAAAATAGCCGACGATTGCCGCGACAATGGCAACGATGGAGCCAGCAATCAAGGCGTTCTGCATGAACGGGTAGGATAACAGATTTAACATAGGTCTATAATTCCGCACCGACTACGAAGACGCGGCCCAGCGCATGGACGACTTCGACAGGCGTCCCATACAGTTTGCTCAGCGTCTGGCTGTTAATCACCTCTTCGGGTGTGCCGACAGCGCTGTGACAGTTCGCTATATACAGCACACGATCGACAACGGGCAGCAGAGGGTTGATATCGTGCGAGACCAGCAGCACAGCAACATTGCGCGAGCGGCATACTCGCGCCACCAGCGAAACGATCTCCTGCTCGTGAGCGAGGTCAAGGTTCGACAGCGGTTCGTCGAGCAATAGCAGACGCGGATTGGTCAGCAGCGCCTGCGCGATCAGCAGGCGCTGCTGTTCGCCGCCGGAGAGTTGCCCGACCGGGGCGTCAGCGTAAGCGCAGGCGTCCACCTCGTCCAGCGCCTCCTCGATCAGAGCGCTGCGCTTGCGGCTGGGCAAGCCAATGCCCCAGCGCTGACCATCCAGGCCGAAGCCGACGAGGTCGCGAGCGCGCAGGGCAAGGTCCGCCTCCAGTGTGCGATGCTGCGGCACATAGCCAATCTCGTTGTTGCCTCGATGAGGCAGGGTACCCAGCACGCGCATCATACCCGTGTTGGGTTTCAGCAGTCCCAGTATCATTTTCAGCAGCGTGCTTTTGCCCGCGCCATTTGGCCCCAGCACCACGACAAATTCGCCCTGGTTGACCACAAAGCTCATATTTTGCAATATGGTGCGCCCACCCAGTGAGATGGAGACCTCATCCAATTCTACAACAGGTTCTCGTGTCACAATCTATTCTCCCTGCGCCTGCGAAAATTCTGTAGGGGCCGATTTATCGGCTTGGCAACCGGGCCGATAAATCGGCCCCTACAAGGTGTATCTGCATTCATATCCAGAATTGATCCCCTATGCATCCCCTAATGCCTGCGCGAGCGAGGCAAGCTGGTCAAGCATCCATTTCTGATACGTCTTGTCGGCCGGCATTGTCTCAGTGACCGGAACGATGGGGATATGCGCGGCTTTGGCCTCGTTCTGTAAATTTGTGGTGATCGGTGTCACCGTTTGCTCATTATAAATCAAAACCTTGATCTGGTGGTGGGTTATCTGATTATTGGCCGTAATCACCGTATCGGCTGGTGGGTCGTTTCCCTCGGCAATGGCCTTCTGGAATGCGAAGGGCGTGAGTACATTGAGTCCAAGCGGCGTCGCCTGGTAGAGATAGATATCTTCCGTCAATCCCACGGGCGTACCCGTGTATTTCGCCCGCATACCCGCTATGGTTTGCTGGATGGATGCCAGCGATTGGCTCACGCTGGCGAGATTGGAATCGTAGGCGGAGGCGTGCGAAGCATCAACGCGCTTCAATGCAGCGGTCATGGCCTTTACGATGGTCTGGACGTTATCGATGCCGTACCAGACGTGCGGGTTATCGGGCAGCTTGTGGTCAGCGATTGTGCTGGCGACCAGTACAATACGATTGGCATTGGGGGAAGCACTCAAGAGCTTGTCCATCCAGGAGTCGTAACCGTCGCCATTTTCAATCACGATTTTAGCATTGCTTACCGCTACCGCGTTTTGTACGTTTGATTCGTACTGGTGAGGATCAGCGTTGGGGTCAGAAAGAATGCTTGTTACCGAGACATAGTTTCCACCCAACTGCTTGAAAAGATCACCATAAAAATTTTCCGCCGCGACGATAGAAATACCCGCCGTAGAGCCGGAAGAAGCTGTTCCGCTCGTAGCAGGAGCACAAGCGCTGAAAAGAAATAGAAACAGGAGCGAACACACGAGCGCCATCGCTGCCATCTTTTGCCTGAACATATATTTTCCCCTCTTGTTATTGATACTTAGTATCGTTAAGGACGAGTATAGCATACAACACAAAAGAATGTCAATGAGACAAAGTATCAATAAGAAGGAATCTGGGGAGAAGAGTGGCGGGTATATCGATTTTCTGGCAACGCCAGAAAATCGATATACCCGC
>DASTKE010000622.1:0-3152 GCA_035716105.1 Ktedonobacteraceae bacterium
CGCGCCATCGGCCACGACGAACAGGCCAATGTGTTGCAACCCCGCTGGGGTGGTGTGAGTGCCTTGAATCTCAAAAAGGGCGTCCTCGTTTGGCGCGTCCTTGCGGTGAAAGCCGGGATGCAGCCCGGCCCCCACTTCAAGACCCGGCGGCTCCCTCATCGGTGTTCGCGCTATCTCAGGAATTTCGTCGGTATCTTCGTCCTCGTCATCTCCATCTTCCCTATTCTCCCAATCGTCCTCCTCATCCGGGCGCGGGACGAGGCGCAATTGTCCGCGGGCCAGGGCGGGAGAGGCAGGCGGCGCGGGTGGGGCAGCCACGGCTGTCGATACTGACTGCGCTACCGGTAGTGCTGGCGCTACCTGGGGTGCTTGCCACTCGACACGCTCAAAAGGCTGCATGATGCGCGATTCCGGTGAAACGGCGGTCGCGGAACGTCCCCGCGCTTCCACGGGCCGCCCCGCCTCTTGCATCACCAGCGCGGGCTGCGGCGTTTGCGGAATGTACGCGGCGGGTTCTGCTCTGTTTCCAATTGCGCCTGGTACGCCCGTTGTTCCCGTAGTCGCCGCGCCTTGCTGCATCTCCTCCATTGCCATCTGCTCCGCCAGTTGTTCCGCTTCTTGCAGTTCCTCCACAAAGTGCCGCCGCTCAAGGAAATCGTTCCACCAGTAGCGCGCCATTTTGATACAGGCAGCAATGACTACCACCCACAAGACAAACAGCGTGAGCGCGAGACACAGCAGACCGGCCAATGGCAGCAAAAACGCAACGCCTTGCGACTGCCACAGGAGCGGTATGCGTGGCAAGGACTGGAATAAGAAACGCCATGCTGGGGGCGGGAAGCCGCCGGACAGCCAGTAGAGCAGGATAGCGCAGGCGAGAAGACCGGCGCACGCCGCCAAGCGCAGCGACCTATAGTTTGTATATGCTGCTTTGATCTTCTCCAACATCGCAATCACCTACCTGTATCTATACACCGCTACTTGCCGCCGTTTCAAGAAACGACGACAGATGCATCACGGCTCCATTATCCACCACGACCCGCACCCCTCCCTGTCCAGAAACCAGGCTCATATCCGAAACCACCAGCATCCATTGGCCTGGCCCGGCATTTCCGGCCTGCCAGGCGCTGGCAAACAGCGTCGCGCCAATGGCCCGGAAATGCAGCGTGTACAACTTGCCAGCTTGCGCCGGAAAGCGAATCGCGCCCAGTCGTGTCGTGACCCCTTTGACACGTTTGAGCACAACCAGTTCCGTGCCATCAATGAACGCCTTGTACCAGTTATTCGCATCCCTCCATCGTAATACGACGCCAAAATTCGTGTTTGTATCAAAAAGACTCACCGAAGCAGTCGAGACGATATCCACATTTTCGTTGACCCCGCCCAGCAGCGCGGCATACACCTGCTGGCCCTGCCCCTGAACGCCCGCAATCTGTCCCTGCGCGCCCGCCACGGAAAACACCGCCAGCCGGTTGGCATCGCCTTCCCACTGCTGTCCGTCCGATGCCGCGCCCCAGAGCGCCTGATTCGCCCGTTGAAAGGTATCCTTCCCCAGTACCATCGCCTGCGGCCCCTGCGTAGCTACCGGCTGTCCTGTGCCCGTTGGCATAGTCGGAACCGGCTTTGCCGCGGCAGTCGCCTGCGCCTTTCCAGACGTCGCCATGTGCGTTGTCTTCGCGGCTGGCTGCTGTGCCGACTGCGGCGTCAGCGCTCGTTCTATGGTCTGCATATTGATGGCCGCGATCATGCCAACGACGATCACGATTGCCAGCAGGGTGATACCTGTCAAGCGAGCCATTATACCTGCCCCTTCCAGCCGAACCAGGCCATCCAGGGCGCTTTCAGCGACGGTATCATCTGCACGGGCGAGCTATGCACAGCGTAGGGTGCAATATCCAGCGTCGCCAGGGTCTGCATGTGATCGTGTATCCAGGTAACACCCTCGCGCATCTGATTTGTGGACGGGTCGATCTCCCCCGCGTAGGCATTGGATGCATTGGCAATCATATCATTGATCAGCGCAAGCGTCGAGGGCGCGAGCAACTGGGCGTCGGTCATCTTCATGATCTGCTGCCCATCCTTGCGCACCTGCCCCAGCCAGTAGCGCACATTGTTCATGGCCGTGAGTATGGCGGCAGCATTGTTGCGCAAGGCGGGCGTCGACCCTCCCGCCAGCATCAGGCCGTTCAGGTGGAACACGATGCTGTCCAGGTAGGACGGCGGGTCCTGATTCGGACCGTTAACCGAGAGCAGCCCAATGCGTGCCAGCCGGTCGTTGAGGTCAGTGGGCGTACCGGGCGGGATGTCCCGCGAGACATACGACAGGCCATCGAGGTAAGTCAGCGAGCGCACGGTCTGGCGGCGCACAAACCCGACATCCTTGCTTTGCTCCCAGGTCTCGCGCATACTGCTCGACCATTCCAGCACCTTCTGCGTATTAAGAGAAAACCAGTTGTTTAACCCGCCCGGCAGCTCGTTCTGGTCAAGCATCGGATCAGCCGCCAGCAGATGACGCAGGTGATCGAGAAAACTGTACTGGCCCTCCATTCCGCTCATACCAGCCATCTTTGAGTTTGAAGACTGGATTGGCACCTGCAAGAACTCGCCATAGTAGCGCCACGTGTTGTTATTGGGCGAAGGAGCCATCGGCATCACGGAGCCATCTTCCTCCGTTACCAGAAAGCGGCTGGTGATCGCCAGCAGGTTGGTATGCGAGGCATCTCCGCTATAGAATAGTTGCCCAACGCCCTTGTTGACCTGCAAGACGCCCAGTAAGATCGCCTGCGTCTCACTCTGCTTCTTATCGCTCAGCAGCCAGGCATAATACTTTTTCCCGGCGGCGGGATTGCTCAGGTTACGCAGATCAACCTGCACCTCGTCGTCGATGCCCTGGTTGGTGCTCTCATTCACCTGCCCGCTGCTCAGGAAGTAGACATGCCCGACGATGACCGCCGTCGACGCATCGCTGGCCGCTGGCGCGTGATAGTAGACCAGCAGCGAGGCCAGTCCCGCCGCCGACAGCGCGAGGATCAGCAAAGCAATCATGATGGCAGGCAGACGGGGAGCCTTTTTCTTTGGCCGCATTCCCAGCGGCATCGTCGGTGCTGGCGATACAGCAGGTGAAGGCGGTGGCGTCATCGGTAAGGCAGCCG
>DASTKE010000623.1:0-2238 GCA_035716105.1 Ktedonobacteraceae bacterium
ACTCTTATGAAAGTTTATAGGGCGGAACAGATTCGTAACGTGGCATTGATTTCTCATGTTGGATCGGGTAAAACATCCTTAATTGACGCGGCGCTCTATGATAGTGGCGCGGCCACCCGGCAGGGGAAAGTAGATGAAGGCTCCTCGGTCTCCGACTTCGATCCCGATGAATTGAAACGGCGCATGTCGCTCAACGCGAAAGTGCTGCCTGTCGAATGGAAGAGCACAAAGATCAATTTCATTGATACCCCCGGCTATGCTGACTTCGTCGGTGAAGTCAAAGCCGGTCTGCGCGTGGCCGATGCTGCACTGGTGGTAGTGACGGCGGAAAAGGGCGTCGAGGTTGGTACAGAACTGACCTGGCAGTATGCCGACGAACGCAACCTGCCGCGAATGGTGCTGGTCAACAAGCTAGATCGTGAAAATACCTCCTTTGACTCGGCGCTTGAGTCGCTGCGTGCGCAATTCGGCCTCAAAGTCGTCCCCTTGCAGATTCCGATTGGCGAACAGGCGAGCTTCCGCGGCGTCGTCGATCTCGTCACACAGAAAGCCTATACCTTTGAGGGCGGCAACAAAGTACAGGAAATCGCCGTTCCGGCTGACTTGCAAGATAGCATCAGCACGTACCGCGAACAACTGATTGAGTCGGCGGTCGAGAGCGACGACACGATCATGGAGAAGTTCCTGGAAGGCGAGGAACTTAGCGACGAGGAGATTCTCTCGGTCGTCAAGCTGGGAACGCGCAGCGGCCAGTTGATTCCCGTCCTCTGCGCCTCAGCCAGCAAAAATATCGGTGTGCAAACGCTGCTCGATGCGATTGTGGACTATCTACCGAGTGCAGCGGACGCGGTGCAGGAAGACGCGCAGGAATTCGGCGATAGCCTCTCGATGTTTGTCTTCAAGACGGCAGCCCAGCAGGTCGGCACGATCTCAACCTTCCGCGTGTATAGTGGTACGGTCAAACCAGATACGCACGTCTTTAACGTGCAGACTAAAGCTGACGAGCGCCTGGGCCAGTTGATTACGCCTCACGGCAAGACACAGGAACCAGCGACCGAAGTTCCGGCAGGCGATATTGGTGCAGTCGCCAAACTCGCCAACACGCATACCGGCGATACGCTCACCGCCAACAAAGAGGCAACAACATCACTGGAGCCGATCAACTTCCCGGCACCGTGCTATACCGTGGCCGTCATACCCAGGAGCCAGGCCGACCTGGATAAGATGAGTAACGCCCTCGCCCGTGTGGTTGAGGAAGATCGAACGCTGCGCGTCTCCCGCGACCCGCAAACCAGCGATGTGCTGCTTTCCGGCATGGGAGAGTCGCACATTCAGATCGTGGTCGAAGGCATCAAGCGCAAGTACGGCGTTGATCTGGACACCCGCGACCCACGTATCTCGTATCGCGAAACGATCCGCAAGAAGGCGAAAGCGCAGGGTCGCCATAAGCGCCAGAGTGGCGGACACGGCCAGTTTGGTGATGTCTGGCTGGAGGTTGAGCCGCTGCCACGAGAGGGCGAAGAGACCTTCATCTTCGAAGATAAGATTGTTGGCGGCGTCGTCCCCAATCAGTTCATTCCGGGCGTTGAAAAGGGTGTGCGCGAGGCGCTGAGGCGCGGTTTCCTCTCAGGCAACCCGATGGTCTACGTCAAAGTTGCCCTGGTGGACGGCAAGTATCACCCGGTCGACTCCTCGGCGCAGTCCTTTGAAATCGCGGCCTCGCTCGGTATGCAGGAGGTGGTGCCGCTCGCCAACCCGACGTTGCTGGAACCGGTAATGACCGTAACCATCACCGTACCAGAATCGAACATGGGCGATGTGATGAGCGACATCAACACCAAGCGCGGGCGCGTGCTGGGTATGGCTTCCACAGACACCGGGATGCAGCAGATCACCGCGAACATCCCACAGGCCGAGATGCTGCACTACGCGACCGACCTGCGTTCGATTACGCAGGGACGCGGCTCCTTCACGATGGAGTTCTACCAGTACGAAGAGGTGCCGGCCAACGTCCAGCAGGAGATCATCGCACAGCACAAGAAGGCAGAAGCCTAGAAAGTACAAGGGGAACTTAAGCCCGGCAGTTCAGTAGTGGAACCAGGCCACCCGCGAGGGGATGGCCCTACTAGACTCGCACGAGGCGCGATGCTCGCCACGCAAAATATAGTAGGGCCATCCCCTCGCGGGTGGCCTGCCAGGCCTGAGTTAGCTCCCTGCACCCTCCTTTTATGAGACAGG
>DASTKE010000624.1:0-4027 GCA_035716105.1 Ktedonobacteraceae bacterium
TTCAGGAAGCGCACATAGCCCTGTTCGTCCAGATTTGGCCCATATTCGAGCAGCACGGCCTGCTCCTGCGAGAAGGTCTTGAGCAGGCTATTATAGGTTTCGCGGTACGCATCCTCCAGCCGTTCTTTTTGCAGCGCAATATCATCTGCTCTTACAGTGCTGTTGAGCACGCGCTGCGCGGCCTCTCTGTAATGTTCAACCGCGAGTACCGGCTGCACCTCTAGCAGCGCTTCAACGGGATAGACGGTCATGAGATCAATGAAGCGTTGCTGCCGCTCGGCGCGCTCAGCCGACGCCTGTTGCAGGTTGTCTTCGGCCTCGCCGAGGTTGTTCTGCATATTGTTGACGCGCTCGTCGACGCGAGCAAAGTGTGTGCGGGCCGTATCAAGCTGCGTACCCAGCGTCTCGTTCTGTTCGCGCAGGAAGCGCAAGCGTTCGCTCAGCTCCTGCGCGTTGGATACTTCGGCGATGCGTTGAAGTTCCGCTTCCTCGGCCTGTGCCTGAAGCACCTGTGCGTGCATACGCTCGTAAAGGGTGGTCGCGTTTGCCAGCGTGTTCCGTGCCTGCTCGTGGGATTCTCTGGCTTGCTGGCATTCTTCCCAGGTGGAAATGCTGCCCACGAGCTGTGTGTGCAGCGCCTGTGCCTGGTTTTGCAGCCGGGTAGCGGCTAAGAGTGCGTCCTGCGTCTGCTGCAAACCGCTGGCTAAAGGGCCGATGCCGTTGCTCTCGCGCTCCAACCGGGCAAGAACGATATTGCACTGCTGCCGGACTTCCTGCGTCTGCATTCTGGCCTTCTGATACTTGCTCTGGATATCGTCCAGCGACAGCTTCGTCTGCGCAAGCTCGAAGTATATCTCCTCGATGCCGCTCTGTTTCAGCACCTTGCGCAACTGCACCTGAGTTTCCTGCAATTGTTGCAGTTCCTGGGCGTATTGCTCGCCTTGAACAGTCAATACATGCAGTTCCTCTTCGAGTTGTGCCTGTTGCTCCTCAAGGCGTGCAATTTCTCGCTCTCGCTGCCGCAGGCGCGTCGCCCTGCCAATGGCGCGAGCGACGCCGCTGCCAGCGTGTCCGCTCAGCAAGCCATGCCTCCAACTGCCATCAGCGTTTAGCGCTGCCGTTGCCAATGGCTGGTTGGGATCTGCATCATAGCGGATCGCCGTCAAAACGGCACTGACGGTACTTTGCCAGACCGCGTCGTTGCCATTCAAAGAGGCGGATATGCTTTCATCAAAACGCAGCCATTGGTGGAGAGATGCTTGATCGCCCTGCCCATGCTGTCTATCCAGGGTGCTTTGAGCGAGCGTTTCCAGGCTCAAGAGGCAGTCGCTGAGATTCTCGTTTGCCAGCAGTTCGCGGGCGAGAGAAACCTGATCGGGCGCTACCACGAGGGCATCCAGCAAACCGGCGTCTTCCAGGAATTGCTCGATGCGTCCGGCCTGCTGGCTCTCGCCGTCGAGATCGGGAGCAAAATCCAGCAGGGTGTAGAGGGGAATGGCGGTGATGCCCTGCTCTGCCAGCCTCGCACGGGCCAGCGTGCGCCGCTGCGGGTGCGCTGGCATAAACTCCGGCTCGGAGCGTTTTTGTGCGGCGATTTGCCTGATCTTTTCAATCTCGTGCCGCTTGCCACCGATGCGCTGTTGCAACTCGTTCAGCGTCTCCTGCACCTGCCTGGCACCGCGCTCAAACTCCTGATCGAGCGTATCAATGGTCTGGCGATAACCATTCAGCGTTGCCGCGCATAGCTCTACCAGATTGGCAGGCGAAGATTCATCACCCGTGGGAAATGTAGTGGCACCCCTGGTGGGTGCCGGGCCATCCCCCATTGCTGCCAGGTCAGCCTCCGCCAACGGTATATCAATTTCGCTGTTTGTGCCGGTCTCGGTGGAGGCGTAGCGCGTCAGTTCCTGCGCGACTTGCTGCTGGGCATCGTAGAAACGATCCTGCACGGATTGGAAGCGGCGGCGGGACTCGTCCAGTTCCTGGAAGCGCGTGGTTTCGAGGCCGCGAGCATATTGCAGATTCGCTTCCAGCTTTTCGCGCTGCCGGTGCAGGTCTTCGAGATGATGCAGCCACGCGATGCGCTCCTCGGACTGCACGCCTGTCAAAGCGGTGATAGCGGTTGGAATGGTCGGTGCCGAAAGCGTCTCTGTGGAGAGACCGCCGAGTTGTTGCAAGCCGCTTTCCAACTGCAAAGCCGCCGTTTCCCAGTAGCACTCTTCTCTGGCGCTCGCTGCGATCGTTTGCAGGAGGGCGATGGCCCCGGTCTTTGTGCTGTCGAAGCGGCGCTGCTGGCGTTCCAGCTGTTCGCCGCTGCCGCGTTCGCCTTTGCGAGCGGCTTCCAGACTCTGCTGCTGAAGCTGCACCTGTGTGCGCATTTCATGGGCGCGTTCGCGAGCAGCCGCCAGGCGCTGAGCGACCTGCAAGCCTTCGCTGGCTTCCAGCGCTTTGATCTGCCCCGTGACCTGGTGTTGCTCCTCTTGCAGCGTCTGGGCAAGGATTTGCGCCTGCTGGCGCTCTTTTTCTGTCGTGGACAGTTCTCTATGCAGCCGCGTGACGCGATGCTGAACGCTGTCCTCCGTCAATTGCGCCCCCATGTACTCGACTGCCGCCAGTTGCGCTCGTTTGAGGACAAGCTGCTGCTGTGCCAGGTGCAGGCGCTCAGCCGCGTTATATGCTTCCTGCACGCGCTCAATCTCGCCCTGAATGGCATCAATGCGTTCTATGGTGCCGATCACATGCGAGGTCGTCTCGCCGGAAATCTTGCGCAGGGACTGCTTGAGATAGTCATGTACCTTTGAAAAGCTCAACTCACTGCTCAGATTGGGACGGCGCAGCACCAGCAGCAGATTGATGAGCTTCTGAAAGTCCTTGAGGTCGCTGAAACCGAAGAGATAGCGAGCAACCTGCCGCTCATATTCGGCCTGTGTATCACAGACGATGCCATGTCCCTCAAGCTGCTGCTTAAAGCGGGTCGATTCGTAGGCGCGTTTCTCCCCTTTGCTGCCGGTTTCGTAGGTCGTATGCAGATCATATCCCAGGCGAGAGCCATCGGTAATGATGAAGCGCAGGGGACGGATGCGGTCGCTGGCATTGACGTTCCCGCTCAAACTGATGCCGATGGTCAGGAAGCGCGTCTTTTCACGTTCGCCATTCTCCCAGCGCTGTCGCAGTTCTTCGGCGACGGGCGGTGAATCTGGATCGCACCACTCGAATTCGAGGGCGATATAGGCGGTGCGACGTTCGTGGCTGTAGGGCGTGGCCGATTCCGTGCCGCCGAGGACGTAATAATCGATATGGCGCTCGCGCCCACCGAAGGTATCGAGCCGGTTGGGGCGCAGGTCGCCATCCAGCGCCAGCGGAAGCGCGGCCATCAGCACGGTAGATTTTCCGCTGGCATTCTCACCGGCCAGGAAGAGCCGCCCATGTGGAATCTCGAACTCTTGCAGACCATATAACCAGAAATTGGTCAGGAGAATGCGGCGCAGCCGGTAGCCTTGCGGTCCACCCGCCACGTTCTGAAGCACGTCAACCATCCGCGCAAGCCGACGTTCCGCCGTTGCTTCACCCGCTCCATTCTGCGAGGGCCATGTCACTAATTCATCGAATGTTCTTTGCATCTCATTACACTCCTGCCACCTGGCTACACGTTTCCTGCGGATTTCGTTGACCACAAACTCTCGTTCTGACTGCTCTTTCCGTTTTTGCCGGGGGCTGGTTTCGCCTTCCCATTCGATTTCGTGCGGGAACGGTCGGCTTCCTGTCCATTTTTGTCATAGCTAGCCGCGTAGCGCGCCGCCGTCGGCAGAATCAGGATGTTGCCAGCCGCGTCCGGGCCGCGCAGCAGGCCAACCAGTCGCATTTTCTTATACACGTCGTTGAGCAGGCTGCGTGCGCTCTTGTTACGCGCCTCGCTGCCCCAGTTTTCGCCATGTGCCTCGCGCACCGAGTAGAACAGCGCGGCCATATCCTCCGCGTTCACGTGCAGGCAGCCATAGGCGTCCGGCTGCGGCCACGCGCTGGATGC
>DASTKE010000625.1:0-2407 GCA_035716105.1 Ktedonobacteraceae bacterium
GCGATGCCTTGTGCTCGCCCGCTCCTGGGAAGTCAGCGCGGGCGAGCACAAGGCATCGCCCCTACGGACATCCCCTCATTGCAACTCTGCCTTGATGCGTTGCATAATGAGGCTATTGCTTAAACAGAACAGCAAGTCAGAAAGAGGCAGGCAGAGTAGCATGTATGCACCGTATAGAATGAGTTCGCGAAGAAATCAGCAAAATCCCGATGAGGGGTTCAAATTCAGGCAGATATTCGAGGCGTTTACCAGCCTGCCGCGAGTGCTGAAGCTCGTCTGGTCGACCCATGCCTTCTTCACTGCTGTGCTGGGCGTGTTGAGCATCGCGCAGGGCATTATGCCGACGATTACCGTCTTGATTACGCGCTTCCTTATCGACAGTGTGGTCTATGGCATCGTCCACCACACGCTCAGCCCGATCTGGCTGCCCGTTGGCTTACAGCTTGCGGCAGGCTTGACCTCGAATCTGTTGAGTACGCTCAGCAATACCGTGCAGCAGTTGTTGCAGGAGCGGGTTTCCAATCGCGTGCAGTTCCTCGTGCTTGAGAAGGCCAACACGCTCGATCTGGCTTTCTTCGAAAATCCCGAATTCTATGATAAACTGCGCAACGCGACCGATCAATCCACCTACCAGCCTGTGACGATGGTTTCACAGACCTTTGGCCTCGTGCAGACCTTTGTCACGCTGATATCCATGATCTTCCTGCTGCTGCAACTCGCCTGGTGGCTGGCGATCATCGCGCTGGTCGTGCCGATTCCCTCGTTTATCGCCAGTTCGCGCTATGGTTGGCGCGGCTACCAGTTGATGCGCCGCCAATCGCCGGAGCGCCGCCTGATGGCCTACTTCAACCAGATTATGACAACGGATCGCTACAACAAGGAGATCAAACTGTTCGATCTGGGCGACTACTTTATCGAGCGTTTCAAGCACCTCGCCAACAAATTTTACGAGGAGAAGAAAAGCATTCTGGTTCGCCGCTATATGACTGGCTTCTTCTGGACATGCATCACCGTCGTTGCCAATTCGGGCATCTACCTCTACGTGGCCTACGAGGCTGTCATCGGGCGCATCACCCTGGGTGGTCTGACGCTCTACACGCAGACCGCTTTGCAAACAGGCTCGAACTTTCAGAGCCTGCTGAACGGCATTTCCAGCACCTACGAGACGAATCTGTATGTCAATACGCTGTTTGAATTCCTCGAATACGAGCCGAAGCTGGTGTCGCCGGAGCATCCGCAGCCCATCGGAGATGGAACGGAGCAGCAGGGGCTGGATATTGAGTTTCGCAACGTCAGCTTCACCTATCCCGATAAGGACCCGCAGACGCAGGCTGCCCTGCGCGATGTCAGCTTTACCGTCCATGCCGGTGAGTCTATAGCGCTGGTGGGCAGCAATGGCGCGGGCAAGACGACCATCGTCAAGTTGCTGACCCGCCTGTATGACCCTGACGAAGGCGAGATTCTGATTGGGGGCCGCAATATCAAGGAATATGATCTCAAGGAACTGCGCCAGCATGTTGGCGTCATCTTCCAGGACTATGCCACCTATTACCTCAGCGCTCGCGAGAATATCGGCGTGGGTCGCATCGCCGACGTAGAGAACGAGGCGCTGGTGGCAGGCGCGGCGCGCAAAAGCGGCGCTGATCGCGTCATCGAACGTTTAGCGGAGGGCTACGAGACCACCCTGGGCCGCTGGTTCGAGAAAGGGGCGCAGTTGAGTGGCGGCGAATGGCAAAAGGTGGCGCTTGCCCGTGCCTTCATGCGCGACGCCAGAATTCTCATCCTGGACGAACCCACCAGTTCGCTCGATGCTCAGGCCGAATACGAGGTGTTCGCTCGCTTCCGCGTGCTCACTCGCGGCAAGACCGCCATCTTCATCAGCCACCGCTTCAGCACCGTGCGCCTCGCCGACCGCATCCTCGTGCTTGAGCACGGTCAGATCGTCGAAAACGGCTCGCACGGCGAATTGATGCAACTGGAGGGCCGCTACGCCGAACTGTTCAACCTGCAGGCCGAGGCATACCGCTAACTTTCAGTTCATACCTTCCAGAGGGTACGAGGTGATATCTGTTCCTTTCGCAGTGGCTACAGCGTGAGGATGCGTATGCTGCTGACGCGCAGGACAACCTGTCCGCTGCTCAAGCCGAGCGGCCCGTTGGAGATGGTGGCCTGCTGGCTGCTCGCAATGCCTATTTGCACGCCATCGTCGAGCAGGCGCGCCTGCTTGTCCTGGACTTCAACACGGTAGGTGTGCCAGCCGAACCCTGGATAATTGGCAGATGGTAGACCACTACCCGGTACTGTATCTCCAGAGGGGTCCAGAAAAACCTGCGATTGAGGATGCGTGCCAAATGGGCGTGTCACCGAGTCTACCAGGTTACTGACTCCCGCCTGATAGCCGTCCTTT
>DASTKE010000626.1:0-9170 GCA_035716105.1 Ktedonobacteraceae bacterium
GATCGCGCCCAGCGCCGATTTACCGGCTGGTTGCCGGGGCCGATAAATCGGCGCTGGGCGCGATCAATCGGCCCCTACGGGCTTGCTTCTCGTCGCGCCAGCGTTTGATGTCGAGCAGGCGGCGGTAGGTGTTGTAGACGAGGGGCTGGTAGACGAGGTCGTGGGTCTCAAGCGAGCGCATGGCGTAGCCGCCGAAGCCGCGTTTGAAGACGTAGACGCCCCAGAGTTCCTGTCCCTCTTCGAGGATATCGGGAATGCCGCGAAAATTGTAGTACCAGCAGCCGCGCTCTTTGGCCCACTGCATCCCGTTCCATTGCAACAGGTGGTTGGGCATCAGGTTGCGGTACTCGTTAGAGGAGGCACCGTACATGTACCAGCTCCAGCGCCCGAAGCGCAGGACGATGATGCCGGCGATGGCCTGCCCCTCGTATTCGGCCAGCAGGAGCGCGGCGCGGTCGCCTTCGCCATAGAGCCGCATGACATCCTGGTAATGGGACTTGTTGTGAATGAAGAACTGGTCGCGCTCGCTCGTCGTCTCGTAGAGGCGATAGAAGGCGTCCAGGTCGGCCTGCCCCTGTCCGCGCCGGATGGTGACGCCCTTGCGTCCTGCCAGTCGCACGTTGTAGCGCCACTTCTCCTTCATACCCGCCAGGATAGCCTTTTCGTCGGGCCGGATGTCGAGCACCCACTCGTGCCGGATATGGCTGGCATAGGGAGTGGTGCGGAAGCCGCGCCGTTTGAGGGCGTTCAACCATTGTGCGTCGCCATCGGGAACGCTCGGCTCGATTTTGAGCATGAAGGCACCGCGTTTGTGCGCCTCTGCTCGCACGTAGTTCAGCAGGACGGTCATGGCCGGAGAGTCGGGATTGTCGATGATGGGGCCGCGTGGCGCGTAGAAATAGGTGCGGCGCAGGACGGGAACGCGAGAGATCAGCACGAGCATCGCGGCGCACAGCCTGCCCTCGTCATCCACGACGCCCACGCGCAGCGCCTCCGCGCCCAGGTGCGGGGCCAGTTCACCCCATTCATATGATTGGGTGATGTTGCAACAGACGGACTGCTCCACAAAATCGTTCCACTGCTGGCAGTCCGAAATGATACGCGCCTCCATGTATGTTATCCTCTATTCCTGCTGTTTGCCTTTTACTACCCCTGACAGGACACCCGCAAGGGGTGTCCCTACTATAGACGCCCCATCCACTCCCCACACCGTTCGCTCGCAACGCGAGCGAACGATACATGTATAGTAGGGACACCCCTTGCGGGTGTCCTGGAGGCGGGGCAGGCATTACATGTCGTGTTTGCCTCTCGCGGCACGTTCGAGTTCGACTTTTTTGCGTTCCTCGTGGCGGCGGGCGCGACGCATCTCGACGGATTTGCGCCAGGCACCGTAGATCAGTGGGCGATAGACGTAATCTTGCGTGGGGATGTTCAGGCGGGAGAAGCCGCCGAAGCCCTTTTTGTACTCGTAGACACCCCACATCTCTTCGCCCGGCTCCAATATCTCTGGAATGGTGCGAAAGTCGAAGTAGCTGCACCCCCTCGCTTTGGCCCACTGGAAGCAGCGATATTGCAGCAGGTAGGTGGCCTTCAGGTTGCGCTTGTTGTTGGACGAGGCACCGAACATGTCCCAGCACCAGTCGCCGAAGCGGATCAGCATCTTGGCGGCGAGCGCCTCGCCCTCGTGCTCGGCGAGGTAGAGCACGGCATCGCCCCTGCTGGCGAAGGTGCGCAGGATTTCTTTGTGATAGTCTTTGCTGTGAATGAAGAAGGCGTCGCGCTCGCTGGTGACTTCGAGCAAGTCATAGTAGGCGTCGAAATCAGCGTCGGTTTCGGCCTCGCGCACGATAACGCCCTTGCGTTCGGAGACGCGCACGTTCTGCCGCCACGTCATCTTGAAGTCCGCCAGCAACCTGTCGGCGTCGGGCCGGATGTCGAGCACCCAGCTTCGTCGTCCATGCACAGCGGTCGGATTGGTCTGGCATCCCAGAGCGCGGTAGGCGGCCAGCCAGGCATCCATCTCCAGGTCGTCGTCGGCGATGTTGGGTTCCAGCCGCAGCACCACCGCATGTTCTTTGCGCGCCAGCACGTGCGCGTGGTCGAGCAGCGCGGCCAACGCGGGCGAGTCTGGTCGCTCGACGGTCGGGCCACGCGAGCAGTAGAGCCAGGTGGGGTGCAGGCCCGGAATCGAGACCGGAATGGGAACGGGCGCGACCGAAAGCTGCATGGCTCCAACCAATCGCCCGTTCTCCAACGCGCCCAGGCGATAGACCTTGCCGCCGAGGTACTTATTCAAATCGCCCCACTCGTAGGATTGCAGCAGGTGGCCTCGCGGCTGGCTGGTCAGGAAGGCATCCCACTGCTCGCGGTCGGCGATCTCCGAAATAGCGATGGTCATAGCTTATTGCTGGCCCTCTAAATACTCGCTGCGCAGCAGACTATAGACGCGCACGTTCTGGTATTTGCCGAAGCGCAGGATGACCTCGCGCAGCGTTCCCTCGTATTTGAAACCGGCCTTCTCGTCGGCGCGCCAGCCGCCGATGTTGTCCTCCATATCCTGCGTCTGGATGCGATTCAGATTCAGTTCCAGAAAGCCGTAGCGGATCATCAGCTTCGTGGCCTCGGTGCCATAGCCCTTGCCCCAGGCGTCCCGGTCGCCAATAATCACGTAGAACTCGGCAGTCTGGTTAATGTTGTTGATATCCTTCAGCCCGACCATCCCGATCAGGCGGTTATCACTGTTGAGCGCGACGCCGAAGAGGATGTGCTTGCCGTCGCGGTACAACTGCTCGATGCGCTCCTTGCCGCGAAAGTCGCTAGTGGGATAGATCGAGAAATAGCGGCGAATCTCCTCGTCGTTCATCCAGGTTGAATAATGGTGGTTATCCTGTGCAGGCTCCAACGGGCGCAGGTAGATGCGCTCGCCCACGATAAAGGGGTTCTGCATATGAGATGTATCCTGTGTCATGCTTCCTTCTCTCCCTTCCGCATTTCCAGGCAAGTATAGCACAGGTGAGGGTGGGAGACAAATGTGTTGCCCTTTTTGGGGGAACTGACACAGGAAAAGCCGCGTGGTTGATGGATTGTAACCACGCTCAACGCTTTGTTACAGCTTTTTAACTCTATTTTAACCATAATCATACATACACTTTGCTACGCTTGTAAGCAGAAAGCCTGGCAGGAGAATCAGGAGAATATTCTATGCTTCATCGTACTCTAAGATATGTATTTCCCAGTTTCATCATAGTATTGACGGTCTGCCTATCATTCATCACGTTATTCCCGTTTCATCAGAATAGCCAGGCTGCTTCCCAGAGTCATCCAGTGATAGCAACTCCTGCATTGACCGGCAGTACTCCTTCGGTCAATTGGCCAACCTATCTGTTTGGCAATGATCACCAGGGGTATAACCCCTATGAAACAACCATAAGCTCGGCGAACGTAGCCTCGCTTGTGAACAAGTGGAAGTTTCAAGCAACTGGTCCGCTAGTGGCAGAGCCGATTATTGAGAACGGGACACTTTACGAAGGTTCCTGGGATGGCTATATGTATGCGCTTTCAGCCACGAAGGGGACGCTGCAATGGAAAACGAATCTTGGCACCTATATCTCCTCCCAATGCACTGCTCGTGGTGGGCCATCGGGGGCAGCAGCGTACTCTAATGGCATGATTTACGTTGGCTCGGGTCCCAATTTTTATGCGCTCGATGCCAGCAGCGGTGCTATCATCTGGCAGCAGAGGTTAGGCACCTCCGGTGACAATAGCGATCATATCTGGGATTCGGCAACTGTTGCGAACGGCAATGTCTATGTTGGAGTGGCCTCGCTCTGCGATCATCCTCTCACGCAGGGCATCCTCTATGCCCTCAACGCGATGAACGGCACCATTGTTGCCCAGGCCGACATTGTGCCGAACGGTAAAATTGGCGGCGGTATCTGGGACGCGCCCACTATCGATCCGGCAACGCATACCGTAATCGTAACAACCGGCTCAATCGATAAGAGAGATGTCTCACCAATGGAGGCGGCTGTTGTCACGCTCGATTGGGATACTCTGGCGGTAAAGCAGTTCTGGCAGGTGCCAGCAACTCAGCGGCAATATGATGCCGATTTTGGCGCGTCTCCCACCCTCTTTCCTGGCCCGAATGGCGCAACCTACTTTGGCTGCATTAATAAGAATACCATCTACTATGTCTTTGACGAGGCCAATGTCAGCGCCGGGCCTGTCTGGCAGGAACAACTTGGCCCCGGTGGCGACAGGGGTGGCTCTCAGGGCAGCATTACCACCAGCGCGTATCTCAACGGCACCCTCTACATCGCTACCTCCATCGCCACAGTGAACGGGAACACCTATCCAGGCTCTATCGGCGCTTTTGACGCTCTCAGCGGCCAGCCAATCTGGCGCGTGGGGACGGCAGGAGCTTTTTATGCCGCGCCTATCCTCGCCAACGGACTCGTCTATGACGCGCAAGGCAACACCCTGGAAGCAAGAGACCAGAGCACCGGGAATGTCCTTTATTCGCGTACCGTCAACAGCCAGATCGAAGCATCCCCCACCGTTGCGAACGGGATTGTCTACTTCGCCGCCTTTAACAAAACCATGTACGCCCTGAAGCCCGGCGCGTAGGAGCTTGCCGCCAGTGTCATCCCCTGGCCTCACATGATGTCGCGGCATGACTCTCATGTTTGCTTGACATAACGTGGAGTCGGCGTTTTGTATCACTCAGTTGTGACTTGCTTTTTTGGTCTCACCACCGTCTGATAGTAATCGCACAGGTCGGTCAGGGGGCATTCCCGGCAGCGGGGGGTGCCGTAGACGCAGATACGCTGGCCGTGACGCAACAGGTCTTTGTGGAAGTTGTGGATGAACTGGGCGTCGGGCGGCATGAGAGCCAGCAGCAGTTCATGGGCCACTTCGGGCGTGACCTTCTGGCCTGTGAGACCGAGAGGCACGCTCACGCGATAGACGTGGGTATCTGCCTGCTTCGAAGCAGATCGATTCCGAACCACAAGGTCCAGATGGGTATGAGGAGGAGCACTCCAGCCAGTCCAACGGTGTAGATGATCTGAACATTCAGTATTCGACCGAGCGCATCGAGGAGTGCAAAGATGCCAAGCGCGGTGGTGAAAAGACCGAGAGCAGGTTGTTCGCGTCGCAGAAAGAGGCCAATGCCCAACCACCAGATAGCGCTCAGGCTTGACTCAAGGAGGTTCCAGAGACCGACATAGACGATATTGAGAAAGCCGCTAAAGACCACTTCAAAGATCTGGCGCTGCTGGTTACTCGCGTGGCCGTAGCTTTCGATGAGCGGTAAGCTGATAGACGCCAGTGTAGCTGCACCTATTGCTCCGATGAGGATATAGGCCAGGCCACAGAAGGTGGAGAGATTGGTCAGGTTCATATCTTTCGGCTTGAACCTGCTCCACAAAAGGAAGGCCAATGGGGCGAGCAGGAGGTAGTAGCCGAACATATCAAGGATCATCCCCCACCGAAACAGGCTAGCGCCGTTGGCTCCAGTCTCTAGCAGGAAGGTTGGATTGGAGAGTGGATCAGTATTAATGCCTAAGACCATCGCTAGAAGCCCTATGCTGCCGAGTGCCAGTAGCGTGGCGAGGAGCGATGTGATAGCCGCCAGGCGTTGAAATGGCGCATCGTTGTTCATACTGGCTCCCTGTGTTTGAGATTCTCGTGCATCTGGTGTTCAGGCTGCCGCAGCCACAGCGAAATATGGGAGGGTTGCATGGTCTCATTCACCACCGCTACCATCTGCTCACCTAACTCCGTCAAATCGAGTTCTCCTCGCAAGGTTGAGCTGAAAGCGGCCAGCGTCTTCGCTGCGTCATACTTCCGGCGATAGAAACGACGATCTATCGCTCGTTGAATGCGCTGGCGGAAGGGTTGAAAGAGGGCAGCGATAGCGAGCGTCGAGACGACAATGATCAGTGGGGAATCTGCTGCTTGCCCGGTCACTAAATGGAAAAGCGATTGCAGCCCGAACACACAGCCAAAGTAGACCAAAGCGAGTAGAATGCTCAGTGAACCATAGACCAGGGTTCGATTGATGAGGACATCAATGTCCCACAGGCGATAGCGCAAGATAGCGACTCCGACTGAGAGCGGAAAGAGGAGAAAGACCAGCGTGGTGAGGGCGGCGGCAAACACGTCGTACAGGATATTGAGCGACCGGAAGACCAGCGTGGGAGCATCTACCCCAAAGCTGACCAGTATCAAGACCAGGAGGCAGAAAACGATCCACTTGGTTTGCTGGCGTTGTACAGGACTGGAAACGCGCCGGTAGCGGTATACCTGAGCGATTCCCAGACTCAAAGTGATGACGAACCAGAAGAGCAGTAGGAGGGGAGGATAGCGATTTTGAGCGGATGACGAGTCGGAAAGGAGTGTAGAGATGCGCCAGAGCTCTACTCCAATATATACAGCGATAAGCCAGCGTGTCCAGCGAGGGACGAATCGCCCGTTTGGGAACAGAGAGGCGATCAAGTAGAACAAGATAAAGGTAAACTCGTTCAGGAGCAAGGCAGGCAAGCTCCAGACTGAGTGACTCGCTGCCACCGTTTCCGTCACAAAACCAGTGCCACCCAGAAACAGGCAAAGCGCGAAAAGCAATGCCATCCAGTCAGAGGATTTGCGCCAGAAGATCACACCGCTCACTGCAACGCATACCGCCTCCGAAATGATGGCGAGAGCAACCGTATAAGCAGTGTACCATCCGAGAGAAAGGCCAAGTGCATGCAGCGTTGTCACCTGTTCAGGGGAGAGTTGCCTGTAAGCGCACGCTGTGCCGAAACAGATGGTCTGAAGCTGCGCAACGTAGACCGGCATGCTGGCGAAAAAGACCGTCAGTGTCAAGACGGCACACGCTACCCATCCGATACGAGCAACGATGAGCCAGTAGCCTTTCAACCGTGTGTTTGCCTCGTCTCTCGTGTCAACAGGGGCAACTGTCTGTATTGGTGCCGAGGTACGGTTCATATATCTTTCCCACCTGGGACATGCCCTCATCCCAAATATTTCTGATGCCTGCCTGCATGAGATGCAGCTATTTTTGTTTTGGTCTCACCACCGTCTGATAGTAATCACACAGGTCGGTCAGGGGGCATTCCCAGCAGCGGGGAACACCATACACACATATCCGTTGGCCGTGACGCAGCAGGTCTTTGTGGAAGTCGTGGATGAACTGCGCGTCGGGCGGCATGAGGGCGAGCAGCAGTTCGTGGGCCACTTCGGGCGTGACTTTCTGGCCGATGAGACCCAGGCGCACGCTGACGCGGTAGACGTGGGTGTCTACCGGTAAGATGGGCTTGCGGCAACTGAAGAGCAGGACGCAGGAGCGCGTTTTGGGGCCAACGCCCTCGATGCTGTCCAGCCACGCGGCCCCCTCCTCGACGGGTACGTCGCGCAGGAAGTCCAGGTTGAGGGAAGCGCGCTCCTCGGTGATGCGTCGCAGCATGGCTTGCAGGCGCGGGGCCTTGACCTCCGGCCAGTTGACCTTCGAGATGGCCTGCTGCACCTCCTCCACCGGGGCGTCGCGCACTCCCTCCCAGGAGCCGAAGCGCTTGAGCAGGTTGTCATAGGCCGCCAGCGTCTGCTCGTCCCGCGTGCGGTGCGAAAGCATGATCTCCACCAGCATACTGAGCGGGTCCTTCGTCGCCCACGGCGCGACGCCATAGAACTCGTTCAGCCGTTCGGTAACTGCCACGATTTTTTGCTTCAGGGCATCCAGATCGGCGGTGGGGTAGCCGTAGGCACCGGTCGAGGAGCCAGCTTTTTTGCGATCAACCTGCTTCACTGCTTACTCTTTTCTGTCTACTCACGCTCATCTAATATAGATACGCTTGAGAAGAGGGTGAGGGTTCTAGCTTGCCAGAGAACGTTGATCTGTTGTTAAGGAGTACTGTAAGCTTTCTTTGAGCGTTTCTTTTTGGGATTTCCGGATCCCAGATGTCCGAGTTGCTCTAGACGTGCCAGTTCCTGCTCGCCACGCTTCACTAATTGAGCCTGCCATTGCTCTTTATACGGGCGCAGGGTAGAAACGAGGGTGCGCGCCACCAGCAAATTGCGATACCACTTCTGATTGGCCGGAATGATATACCAGGGAGCTTCAGCCGTACTGCATCGGGAAAGCGCCTCCTCATACGCGCTTTGATACTCGTTCCAGTACTTCCGCTCGGCCCAATCAGCAACGGTGACTTTCCATGTGTCCGTGGGATTCTGCTGCTGCGCCAGGAGGCGTCTTTCCTGCTCGTCGTGGCTCATATGCAAGTAGAGCTTCAGAAGAATCATGTCATTCTGAGCCAGCAAGCGCTCGAAGTCGTTAATGGCGGCGTAGTGGCGGCTCCACATCTCCTGTGGCACCAGGTTATGCACGCGCACGACCAGCACGTCCTCATAGTGGGAGCGATTGAAGATGCCCATGACCCCTCTGCCCGGCGTCACCCGATGCACGCGCCAGAGGAAGTCGTGGTCCAGCTCTCGCGAGGTAGGGACTTTAAACGAACGCACCTCGCATCCCTGGGGATTAACGCGGGAGAGCACCTGGTGAATGGTGTCGGCCTTGCCGCTGGTATCCATGCCCTGCAACACAACGAGCAAGCTGTGATGGTGTGCTGCGGCCAGCAACTCCTGCAATTCACTCAGTTCCTTGCCCAGTAGCTCCAGTTCCGCCTTCGCCAATGCGGGATCGGTATACTCATCAATATAATCGGGATCATAGTCCTGCAACGTGACGTTGCTGCCTGGTTCAACTTTCCATGCGAGTTGCATTCTTCTGCTCCCTTCTCGTGCCAGCCTGTTACGACGAAGTCTCTGATGTCAGTTCGGGGGAAGTCGCGAGGCCATTCTCTGGCGAGCGTTTAAGCTCGCTACGTAAGACGGTATTTGCTTCTACGGGCTGATTTGCCGTCTGTTGCACTTTCTCCAGACGCGCCAGCTCACGCTCTCCTCGCTTCACCACTCTGGCCTGCCACTCCTCCTTATAGGGACGCAGGGTAGAAACGAGGGTGCGTGCCACCAGCAAATTGCGATACCATTTCCGGTTAGCAGGAACGATATACCAGGGCGCTTCATCCGTACTGCACCTGGAGAGCGCACCCTCATAGGCGTCCTGGTAATCGTTCCAGTATTTGCGCTCCGCCCAATCGGCTGCCGACAGT
>DASTKE010000627.1:0-2291 GCA_035716105.1 Ktedonobacteraceae bacterium
CACCCGATGCAGAACAATGCACAGGTGGCCCGGCAGGGACTGTCCTACAAATGGCTGGTGGCGATCATCGTGATTATCGGGGCGTTCATGGCGGGTCTCGATCAAACGGTGGTTAACATCGCCATTCCGCGCCTGCAAAATGCTTTTGGCGCGGATATTCACACGGTTCAGTGGGTCGCGACCGCGTATACGCTGGCGCTGGGTGCCATGACTCCGGCCTCGTCCTACGTGGCGACCCGCTTTGGCATCAAGCGTTCCTACGTCCTTGCCCTGATCGCATTTACGCTGGGTTCGGTGCTCTGTGGCCTGTCATGGAGCCTGCCGATGCTCATTTTCTTCCGCGTGCTGCAAGGTCTGGGTGGCGCGATTCTGTTCCCGCTGTCCATCACGATGCTCTTCCGCGAGTTCAGCCCTGAGGAGCGCGGTGTGGCTCTCGGTACGCTGGGTGTGCCGGTGCTGCTGGCTCCGGCGCTTGGCCCCATCATCGGCGGCTACCTTGTCACCTTCGTCTCGTGGCAGTTCATCTTTTTCATCAATGTCCCTATCGGCGTGATCGGCGTCATCATGGCCCTGCTGATCCTGCGCGAGTCGCCGACAGAGGCGGGCCTGCGTTTCGATCTGGTGGGCTTTCTCACCGCTTCGTATGGAGTGGCGGCAGTACTCTACGCCGTATCGGAGACGACGACGGAGGGCTGGGGTTCGACACGGGTACTGGCCTTCCTGGTCAGCGGAGCGCTCTCGCTGCTGCTCTTCGTCATCCTGGAGTTTGCCATCATGAGGCGCGGAGGTCAACCGCTGCTGAACCTGCGGCTGTTCGGCGATGGCGCTTTCGGTACCGGAAATATCGCCATCGTGCTCGCCTCCATCGCTGTCTTTGGCGGCATCTTCCTGATACCCATTTACCTGCAAATCCTGCGCGGCCAGAGCGCCTTTCAAGCTGGCTTGATCCTGCTGCCCCAGGCGCTGGCGGCTATGGTCAGCGTCGTCATCGGTGGCAGGCTCGTCGATAAGCTCGGTTTCCGTCCAGTTGTCATTCCAGGATTGCTCGTACTCGGTTTCACCTTCTGGCAGTTGACTTTTATGACGCTGAATTCGTCTTTTGGCTGGCTCCGGCTGATGCTTGTGCTCTTTGGCTTGTCCTTCGGGCTGACCTTGCAGCCGCTCGTCGTGGCGGCGATGGCCGGAATGCGAGCGCCGCAGGATATCGCGGACGCCTCTACCCTCACCACCGTCACACGCTCTGTTGCCCAGTCCGTGGGCGTGGCGCTGCTGGCGACGCTGGTAGACACGCAGCGAACAGTACACTACGCGCACCTTGCCGAGCAAGTGACGGCGACCTCACCCCTGGGGCAGTTGATGCTGCGTTTACAGGCGCTTTTCGTGTCCCGTGGAGCTGATGTCCAGGCATCAGCACGTGCGGTTGCCGCTCTAGTCAGCGGCATTCTGCAAAAACAAGCCTACATGCTTTCAGTGCGCGACACCTTTTACCTGAGCATCATTCTGGTTGCCCTCGCGCTGGTCGCCACGCTCTTCGTGAAGAGCCAGCCCAGGCGCTCTCAGACCCCGGCTATGTCTGAGGAATCCGGTGAAGCTGGAAAGGCTAGAGAGACTGGCGACAGCGTGAGACAGGCCGAGCCGGTGCCAGTTCTCTAAGGAACCGGGGCGACCGCAAGGGTCGCCCCTACTATAGACGGCCCCATCTACTACCATCCGCGTATCGTTCGCTCACAGAGCAACGAGCCGCGTATAGTAGGGACACCCCTTGCGGGTGTCCTGGGGCGGGGCCTTGAAAAATGTTCAATAACCGTCAAGGAAGGAGACAATTCCTATGCGTCGCATGATTTTTGTTCCGCTTTTGATTTGCCTGGCCCTGCTCGCCATCGCGGGCGGCATCGCCTACTGGGTCTACAACAACTACACCTACTACAGCACCGATGACGCGCAGGTCAGCGGGCAGACCGTGAGCGTCAGCGCCCCGGCTGCCGGGACGCTGTCCAGCCTGACCGTCCAGCTGGGAGCCACCGTCAGCGCCGGTCAGCAAATCGGCACCATTACCCTGCCAGCGAGCCAGTCGGGCCAGACGGCCACAAGCGCGAATGCCGCGCCGACAACCGTCAACGTGGTTAGCCCGATGAACGGCACAGTCTTGCAGGTGCCAGCCGTGCAAAACCAGCTCGTCTCGCCTGGGTTGCCCATCGCCTCGGTCACGGACCTCGGTGCTTTGACAATCACCGCCTACATCGACGAAAACGCCATCAACAATGTCAGCGTCGGTCAGGCGGTCGATATCC
>DASTKE010000628.1:0-2150 GCA_035716105.1 Ktedonobacteraceae bacterium
GTCAGCTTCTCAAAGGCTTCCTGCACCTCTACCGGCAGGGGAGCAGAGCCGCTGACGCAGGTGCGAATGGAGCCGACGCCGTAGGAGCGCACCCTGGGATAGTTCGCGATGGCGAGATAGAGCGATGGAATGCCGGGGAAGATACTGGGATGGTAGCGCTTGATGGCGTGCAAAATCTCGTCGATGCGCGCAGTTGGCAGCAGTACGGATGAACCGGCGATGGCGATGGGCAGGTTCAGGCAATCGGTGACGCCGTAGGAATGCGAAAGCGGCAGGACGGAGAGGATGACTTCCTGGCCACGCTTCGCATCGGGCATCCAGTGCCGTACCTGCGAGACGTTGACCATCAAATTGCAGTGCGTGAGCATGACGCCCTTCGGACTATCCGTGGTGCCAGAGGTGTATTGCAGCAAAGCAAGGTCGCCGGAACTTGTACCACTATCCAGCAGCAGGGCTGGCTGGCTGCGCAACAGGTGCTGGAACGAGTAATGTTTCCGGGATGAAGTGCCTGCCCGCTTCAGGGGCAATGGCAGCGTGCCAACCGGGGCTGGCACGGCCCCATTCCCCTGCGGCATCGTCACCTCTGGATGCTGCGTACTGCCCTCAATCAGGCTTGCCAGCAGGACACGCTGGCGAATGGGCAGGTATTCGCGCACGTCGGTGTAGATAATCTGCTGTATGTCGGTATCGATGCAGAAGCGCTCCACCCTGTCGCGGTACGAATCCAGGGTAAGCAAGACCTTTGCGCCGGAATTGCGCATCTGGTACGCGATCTCCTCCTCGTTGGAGAGCGGGCTGCCAAGCACCAGCACGCCGCCGGCCTTGAGCGTGCCGTAGAAGGCGATGACGCACTGCGGGATATTGGGCAGCAGCACTGCGACGCGCTCTCCCCTGTTGATGCCCAGTTTGCGCAGGGCATGGGCAAAACGATTGCTCAGGGAGTCAAGTTCGCGATAGCTGATCTTCTGGCCGAAGAAGAGCAGCGCCGGATGATGGGGCAAATCCTGCGCCGCGTTGCTGAGCAGTTCGTGCAATAGTTGTTTCGGCAGCGGCAACTGCTCCGGCACTTCCTGATCGTAGTGTTGCAGCCAGGGCATCTCCGCGATGCGTGTTGCCAGCGCGACTCGTCCTTCCGCCAATAGTGAACCGCTAGCGCTCTGTCTCCTGGCAGCCGATTCTTCATATCCATGTTCTCCAATATGAGCATCGGAGACGAAGCTGATGCCGCTTTTCTGCTGCGCTCTGGGTTCAATAAAGCGCCGGATGGCCCGGTTGACCGCGTCTGGGCGCTCCAACTGCACAAGGTGCGCCGAGACGGGAATGACGACGTTGTGCGAGCCTGGAATGCTGCGCGGCACCTCGTCGTAGTGCTGGCGCAGGAAAACCGTATCGCGCTGCCCAAGCACCACCAGCGTTGGCACATGCAGCAGTTGCAGGCGTTCGTCGCCGCGCCAGGGAGCCATTACGCGGTCGTGCATGCGCGTCAGCGTGCGCTGTGAAGCGAAAAGCGCGACACGGATGCGTTTGGCGACACCGCTGAAGAGCGGGTCGGGGATATGCATCAGTTTGCGCAGGATGGGACGGACAATGAAGCGTGTGGGAACGCCAATTAAGATCAGCTCGCTGACATCTTGAGGATGGCGTAGAGCATATTCGGTGGAGACCGCGCCGCCGAAGGAATGGGCGATGAGCGAGAATGGACGCTGCACCTCCATCGCCGCCAGCACGGTTTCCAGGTCATCTACCAGGCTCTCCATCGTGAGCGGTAGCGAGGAGGGATCGTCGCTATGCCCGTGTCCGCGCAGTTCGGGGGCGATGACGCGCATGGTTTGGCCGAAAAAGCGCAATTGGTAGAGCCATTGCAACACGCTGCCTCCGTAACCATGCACAAAGACCAGCGTGCGCGTCGCGCCTTCCGGGTGAATATCAATCACGCTCAAACGGCGCAAGGGGCGTTTTGCGCCCGGCCCGGTTGGCACATACACCGTGCGGCGATACAGTTCGACATCCAGGGCCATAAGTTCCCTCCTCCAACAAACATTCTGTCTAGTTTTAGCTACGCCCGCCCATTGTATCATACCCCTGGGTTTAGAGTCATCGCATCCGCAATAACAGAGAGGAATGAGACAGGCCGCCCCCCGCTCGCGAGC
>DASTKE010000629.1:0-2247 GCA_035716105.1 Ktedonobacteraceae bacterium
TTCTAGCAAAATAGTCAAGGTTAAGCTAATTTAATTTGGAAAACGGCGAGGGGCAGCCGGCGCATGCGCCGGCTGCCCCTCGCCGTTTTCCAAATTAAATTAGCTTAACCTTGACTATTTTGCTAGAATATAAAAGAGCCAGGCAATTCCAAAAGTGTCAAACGAAGAAAGTTATTTGTATGGATGTGGCCACCGGAGACGGTGCAGAAACAGGCAATGATGGCTGGTGGGCCGGAGCGGACACACCTTCGCCATCAATGCCAGCGCCTGCTTCTTCTCACGAAATCGATATCTCAACAGCAGGCTTTGTACGCGCACATAGCCTGCTAGCAAACGTTGCTGCCAATCTGCGCAGCGGCTTCATTCTGCTGAACCAGAAGGAGCGCGTCACCTACTCCAATGCCAGCGCGGTGCGCCTGCTAGGCATTAGTACTCGCGAGCTTGAAGCAGAACCGGTATTCGACATTCGGAAACGGCTGCTTTCGATCGCGGCTGACCCGGAGGGCGTGCAGGCCGAACTGGATCGCGTCTGGCGCTCCCCCGAACAGGAATGCTCGACCGACCTGGCACTGGCGGCAGCGGCGGTGCGCTGGCTGCGCGTGCAATGCTTCCCCGTGCATGACGTACGCGGCGATCTGCTGGGTCGCGGCGTGCTGCTCGACGATATTACGCTGGAACACGCGACGATTGAGGCGCGCAGCGAGACGCTGGCCATGGCCGCGCACGAACTCAAGACGCCGATTGCCATCATCAAGGGCTGCGCTACCACGCTGCTCGGCAACTCCACCCGTTGGGAGCCGACCATGCAGCGCGAGATGTTGCAGATGATCGATACGCATACCGACCGCCTGTACGACATCCTCAATACGCTGCTCGATGTCTGGCGGCTGGATGCTGGAACGCAGCACCTGCGACTGGCTCATGTATCTTTTCCCGAACTACTCAACCAGATTGTGGCACGCTGGCGCACCCATGCTCCCGCTCGCGGATTCGCGCTCTTCCTGCCTGATACTATGCCCCCGGTGGTCTGTGATACCGTGCGCGTCGAGCAGGCGCTCAATCACTTGCTCAACAATGCGGTCAAGTATTCGCAGCCGGGAGCAGCGATCAACATCCAGCTAGAGGTCAACGAGGTTGAACTGCGGCTGAGCGTGAACGATTCCGGCACGGGCATTGCGCCTGAACATCTTGACCGGATTTTCGACCGCTTCTACCGCGTGCAGGCTGACGAGGGCAATCCCGGCGGCAGCGGCCTGGGACTGGCGGTGGCACGGGCCACGATTGAGGCGCACGGGGGAAAAATCTGGGCGGACTCGCCCGGCATGGGACAGGGCACGACCTTTTACTTCACGCTGCCGTTCAATCCACGCTTACCTGCGCCAGCGCCTGGACAACCTGCGATGCCCTCGTCTCTTCCGGCGACCACCGAGGCAAGAAGCAGGGTGCATAGCGGCCCGCTCAGGCAGAGCGAGCGCCTGCACGTGCTGGTGGGTGAATACGACCCACGACTGGCGCGCTACTTGCGAGCCAATCTGGAAGAACAACACTACCAGGTACAAACGGTCGCGCACGGCGTGCAATTTCTGCGCCAGATTGACCTGGAAGAGCCTGATCTGATCCTCCTCGCCATGCAGCTTGCTGACATGAGCGGCCTCGAACTGCTCCAACGCCTGCGCGAGTATGCACGCACACCCGTCATGATGTTGTGCGATGACTGCGACGAAGACGAGCGAGTACGCCTGCTCGATCTGGGGGCCGATGACCTCGTCATCAAACCCTTTGGCATGAAAGAACTGCTGGCGCGAATGCGCGCCCTGCTGCGCCGCCAGTCCGAACCGGCAGAGACGGAGAAGAAATCGGCCATTTTCACCACCGGCGACCTGCTGATCGATTACGCGCAGCGCCAGGTTTTCCTGCACGGACAGGCCGTCCCATTGAGCCGCACCGAGTATAAACTATTGAGCGTACTGGCGCAAAACGCTGGTATGGTGGTGACGCACGAACTGCTCCTGGAAAGAGTGTGGGGGCCGGGGTATAATAAAGACATTGGATTTATCTGGGTGTATATTAGCCGCCTGCGTCGTAAGATAGAGCAATCTCCTCGCGACCCACGCTATATTGTAACGGTGCCAGACGTAGGATATAAGTTAGCAAAGTTATGATAGCAGTCAGGGCCGCACATTATGATGGCGGGTAAAAAAGCAACATATAAAGACGCGGGCAAGGTTCAAAGCGGCAGTTGCCGCT
>DASTKE010000630.1:0-13874 GCA_035716105.1 Ktedonobacteraceae bacterium
CTGAGACTGCTGCTGCTATCTTCCGCCGTACAGGCGAGGTAAAAGGTGCCATCCTGGTTATAAAGATCAATCTGCGTACCAAGCGGAAATTGCTTCGTGGAGACGGCGCAAGCTCCAAAATAAGTCCAGCGACCATCTGCCATGCGATCATCATTGGCGTAGGCGGTGACTTTGAGCGTCATCATATCGCTTGTGGTGCTAGCGGCAAATACATTGACCAGCGCCTGGGAACCGACACCGACAAACAGGACAAGACAACTCAGGGTAATAATCCGCAGCCTCCACGCATGTTTCCAGACAGATATTTTGCGCATCTGCTCATCTAAAGCCATAATTTCTCCTTACATCCCCACATCCCCTGATTGCAATATTCAAAAATCAGAAAGATACACTCTGATAGAAAAGACGCTTCATTCCCGTCTTTCGCCACATATCGGTACTTTTCTGCCAGTTTTACAACAGAGAGAGCAAGCAAACGATTCCCTGCTGTCAGAAAGTTGTCTGCTTGCCCTGTCTTGCCTGAAGCTATATACTAGCGCTAATTCATCCATTCGCCGGGCGCAGTGCTGCGCACGCGGACGCTGTTCTCCTGCTCTTTCAAGACCTTCGCGTCCTCTTCCAGGCGCTTGCGCAGTTGCGCCACCGAGGTACGGTGCCAGTAGGCAGCCGGAAAGAGGCCCACGCCAATAGCAATGGCCGCCCCTAACTCAGCCCGGTTGAAGGGCAGGTGCGGCGGCAGGTGAAAGGGAACCGAGGTGAGAAGACGCAGGTGCAGCGAGAGCGCAAAAATAAAGATCGCGACCTCAAGCAGCGCGGCAATGCCGTAGCTGATGACCTCGCCAACACGCCTCTTACGAAAGACAACAGCAAAGGCGATATTGAGCATGCAGAGGAAGACCGTTGCTCCCAGTGTTAAAGAGATGATGATACTTGTCAACCGAAACCTCCACCCAAAGCCCGCGAAGGGCGATCTATACGTTAGGAATATGTCAAGAGCAGATTCGTGAAGGCAACCTCGGTTCCCTTCCAATTGACCAGCATACCAACCTGGCCGCTTGAGATACTGTTTTCCTGGCTCGTGCCAACCTGTTTCCCATTCACTTCAAACGTAAAATTACTGCCATGCATGAATACTTTGAACGTGTTGGCCTTTCCCGTCCCATGTCCCTCGTGAAACTCTTTCCCAAAACCATGAGACCAGATTTTTGTCCACGGACTGACCGATGTTCCCCAGGCATCGTTGTACTTCCAGAACTGGTACTGCCCGCCCTGCGTATTCGTCACCTCGAAGGTGTAGAACGTTGTGACAGTTTTACCATTTTTTTTGTACGTGGTAAAGCGAAAGATCAGACCGAAGGAGTTGTTGACAGTTGAATCGTCTCCTTTGATCTCCTGCATCGTCATGCTGTACGCCGTTGAGCCTTGCATGGCCGTGGGAGGCATATCCGCCAGTAAAGCGGGCGCTCCCTGGTTTGTATTGTTATCGGTGATATGATAGGCTCCATCCTTAAAGGTGTAGAGCTTCGAGCCACTGGTTGAAATCGGCCAGTTATGAATGTTCTGGTTTAAGGGGTCGGCAAGAATAATATTTGCGTCCGCCGTTGCCGTTGCCTGGACCACCGCCGTTGCCGTAAAATTGGGCGCGGCAGCCGTAGGCTTCGCTGTTCTCGTCGTTGATTGGCCTGAGCGCACATGGACCAGCCAGAGCATACTGGTACTGATCACCAGTATGATCGCCACGAGTGCGGCAACTATCTTTGTTGGCCTATTGAGCGTATTGAAGCGCTGCCAGGCGGAGCGATCAGGCAGAGCCATCTTGTCCTGCTCTCCATCTCCCTGGCTTCCTGCCGCAGGTACCACCGGTAAAAATCCCGTCATATAGCGCCCTGGCTGACCGGCTACTGGCACCTGCACAACCTTCATGGCAGCAGTCAACTTCATGGTATTGCCATTTCCCCCGCCTCCACTGCTCCCGCCATTGGCACCTGCTCCCTGTTCGCCACTCACGCCTGGCAGCGTCCGGGTCACATGCTCCACTGGCAGCACTCGCGTAACACTGCCGGGGGCTGGTGAGAACCAGTTCTCGCTCGCTGGTGTCATGGCTCTCTGTGTTTCGGGCGTTGGGGGATTGCCTGCCACAGACATGTTTGCCGGCATTGGTTGCGCAGGCGTCCCAGCAGCCGGAGGAGCCGTAAACTGCAAGCCCACTGGCGGCGTCTCTACCTGTGCCTCATCTGAAGGCGACGAAGGGGAAAAACTCGCTGCCGGAGCAAAGCTTGTTCCCGCCCCTTCGGTGAAACGCCGGAGACTTGTTCTCATACCCCAGCCTGAACGTCCGGGCGACGAAGAAGGAGGAACAGTTGATGCAGTTGATGCAGCGGGTGTGACCGGGATGTTGCCAGGTGCAGGAATGCTGCCGCCAGAGGGCGTGGTAGGAATATTGCCAATTCGCGTGTCCGGCAGCGGCGTTGATGCACCACGTGCCATCGTGCCGCTTCCTGCTACTGGCGGCAGTGGCGAAACAGGGCTGCTTTCGGCAGGCTCTGCGCTGGCATGGGTAGAGGTGTTTACCAACCCGGAAGGGACTGAAAGACTGGCGGATATCCCGGTTGCCGGTCCGTTCGCACCCGGCACGTCAGTCTGGGTCTGCCATGCTGGATCAAAGAGGCCGCGGCGTGTAAATGGGCGCGTTGTCATAGGAGGAGCCTCCTCGGAGGGAAGCAGTCCAGCCTGACCGTTACCGAGGTAGGCACTCGCGGAAGCAAGCGCAATGCGGAAAGCGTTCGCCAGGTCTTGAGCGCGGTTGTAGCGATCAGCGGGACGCTTGGCGAGGGCGCGCAGGATCACCTGCTCGGCGGCTGACGGCAGGTCGGGACGAGAGATGCGCGGTGAAGGGGGCGGCGTCTGTAAGTGCTGCACAGCAATCTGCATGGGTGTCTCACCGTGAAACGGCGGTGCTCCTGTTATCATCTGGTACAGGATCACGCCCAGTGAATACAGGTCGGCTCGCCCGTCCACGTTATCGCCCGTCACCTGCTCCGGGGCCATATAGTCCGGCGTCCCCATTGGCATACCGACGCCGGTGAGATGCACTGTCGGCGTCTGCTCCGCGGCCACTACTTTGACAAGGCCAAAATCGCTCAACAGTAAGCGCCCGGTGGGGGTCAGCAAAATATTGGCGGGCTTGATATCGCGGTGAATGACGCCGAGCTCGTGGGCGAAGTCCAGCGCCGAGGCCAGCTGTTCCAGATAGTTGACGACTTTTGCCAGCGGCATTTGCCTTTCGCGCTCCATCTCGTCGCGCAGCGTGCCACCACCCATATAGGGCATGACAAGGTAGGCAATGCCGTTCTGCTCGCCATACTCGTGAACTGGCACGATATTGGGATGCTCTAAGGAGGCTGCCGCGTCCGTCTCGCGCCGGAAGCGCTCCAGAAAAGCCGCCAGTTGATTGGGGGCCAGAGGCGTCATCGGCATCAGCACCTTGACCGCCACCTGCCGACGGGGCCGCGATTGCTGCGCCAGATACACCGCCCCCATGCCTCCCTGCCCAATTAACTGTTGCAGGGTACAGCTCCCCAGCACCGTTCCAATCAAGGCTTCTGCGTTCATTCCCTCTCCTCTTCTTGCTGCGAACACCGGATTCTTTGCCGTCTGGTCATTCAGGTTCGTCAGATCGATCAGCTAATTGCGCGTGATGAGCAGATTCGAGAACGCCATTTCGGTTCCCTTGAGATTGACCAGCATCCCTACTGTGCCACACGTCAGCGAGCCATCCTGGAACGTTCCAACCTTTTTCCCGTTTACAATAAACGTAAAATTCTTTCCGTTCATGTAAACCTTTAAGGTGTCAGTATTTTTCGTTCCCTGTCCCTGGTGATACTCATTGCCGAAGTTCTGATGCCAGAGCAGCGTCCAATCGGAGGAAGAGGCACCCTTGCTATCATCGTACTTATAGAAACGATATTGACCGCCCTTTGTATTGACCACCTCAAAGCTGTAGAACGTGGTGACTTTCTTGTTGCCAACAGTTTTCTGCGAGAAGCGCAGGATCATGCCTGTCGAGTTGTTAACCGAGGCATCGTCCCCTTTGACTTCGTACATGGTCAGGGCGTAGCCCATCGATTGACAGAAAGGCTTCTCGGCGAGCACAACAGCAATGCCATTATCGACGGTATCCACGATATGATAGGCCCCACCCTTGAAAAATTCATCGTTATTGGTCGGCCAGCCATGAATGTTGCTACTCAGCGGATCGGACAGCAGGATATTGGCATCCGCCGTCGCAACGGCTTGCGCAGTTGCCGTAGCAACCGGATTGGGCGTACTCGCCGGTACGGCAGTACCGGTATTGGTGGAAGACGCGTTCTTCGTCGCGGTCGAGCGAAAATGGACGAACCAGAGCGTGCCGGAACCGAGAATAGCCAGCAGAAGGACGAGCGTCACCACCGCCATCCACGGCTTTTTATGTTCCTTTTCCTTGCCGGTTGTTGCTATTCCATCATCTTTTTTGGGAACCTGCACGACTGGCAGCAGTCCGGTCACAAAGCGCCCCGGCTGCCCGGCTACTGGCATCTGCACGACCTTCACCGGCCCGGTCAACTTCACTGTACTGGAGGTAGCCTGTTCTCCATTTGGCGTTATCAATGCTCCTGTCGTCGTCTTGAGTACCGGAGACATCTGAGTGATGCCAGGTGGCATAATCGCAGGCTGTCCACCAGTAGCCGTGGGCAAGACACCCGTAGGCGAACCGGTGACAGGCACAATCGCGGACTGCCCACCGGTAGTTGGAGGAAGCTTCGCTTTGTGCGAGGAGAGCAAGCCCGATCTTGTCTGAGGCGTTGCAACGATAGGAGACATCCCCGTAGGTTGTTGCACAGCCTCTACGGCACCCTGTGTAGTGGCGGGTAGGTGGCCTGTGGCCCCCACGCGAGGAAACATGCCCGTTCTGGTCAATAAGCCGGTTGTACGGGCAGCAGGGAAGGTTCCGGTCGCTGTTGACTCTACCGTTTCCTCCATTCTCGCTGTCGGATGTAGCGGTTCCGTGGCCTTCGCCGCCGCTATCTTTCCTGTCCCTGGCCCTACTATGGGCATCATGCCAGTTTTCCACGATGGGTCAAACAGTCCTCGCGGCCTGTAGGCGCGAGTCTGGCCGGTATCGGCATGGACCGCCTGTAAGGATTTGGTAGAGTGCGAAATAGTGCTCAATGATATTCCAGAGGCTTCCAGAGCAGCGCGGAATGCAACAGCCAGGTCTTGAGCGCGAGGATAGCGCTCGGCGGGACGCTTGGCAAGGGCGCGCAGGATCACCTGCTCGGCGGCTGGCGGCAGGTCGGGACGCAGAGCGCGCGGAGAGGGCGGCGGCGTCTGTAAGTGCCGGGCCGCAATCTGCATGGGCGTCTCGCCCTGAAACGGCGTCGTTCCCGTTACCATCTGGTACAGGATCACGCCCAGCGAATATTGATCGGCTCGCCCATCGACGCCATCGCCGATTACCTGCTCCGGGGCCATGTAGTCCGGCGTGCCGACGGGCGCGCCAGCACCTGTCAAACGAATCTGAGGAGTCGGGCCATCAGACGCGACTTTGACGAGGCCGAAATCCGTCAAGAGTAAACGACCGCTGGGGGTCAGCAAAATATTGGCGGGCTTGATATCACGGTGAATGACCCCGCGCTCGTGAGCGAAGTCCAGCGCCGAGGCTAGCTGTTCCAGGTGATCGACGATCTTTGAGAGGGAAAGTGGTCCCTCGCGCTCCATCTCGTCACGCAGTGTTCCACCCGCGATATAGGGCATGACGAGATAGGCGATACCGTTCTGCTCGCCATACTCGTGAACCGGCACGATATTGGGATGCTCCAGCGAGGCTGCCGCGTCCGTCTCGCGCCGGAAGCGCTCCAGAAAAGCCGCCAGTTGATTGGGGGCCAGAGGCGTCATCGGCATCAACACTTTGACCGCCACCTGCCGGCGGGGCCGCGATTGCTGCGCCAGGTAGACCGCTCCCATGCCTCCCTGCCCGATTAACTGTTGCAGGGTACAACTCCCCAGCACCCTTCCAATCAAGGCTTCTGCGTTCATTCCCTCTCCTCTTCTTGCTGCTGATCTCAGGACATCCGCCTGGATGCCCATTTACCGCTATCCATAGCTCCCTATACCTCCTCCCGCCAATCCCCAGGCTATTGTGAATATCTGTTCATGCCCATCCTACTCTACATCTTAGTCAACTTCCCCCCGTCTGGCAATAAGTCAGGCTTGAGGGCATGACCAAAGTAATAGGCGCGGGTGATGAAAGTACGCTTCATGGAACAGTACTCACCAGCATTAAACGAAGGAGCGCGACCCGATTGACAGAAGTAGTACTTTGTGAATGAATACAAGCGGGAACGCGCTAGCGCGTTCCCGCTTGTATTCATTCACAAAGTACTACTTCACATACCCTCTACAACGTCGTTGGGGCCGAGGTCTTCTTCGGCATCCAGGGGAACCTCTTCGCCGCCGATGCTGACGGCCATCGAGGGAACGGTACGGCTTTGGATGATGATGCCGTGCAATAGCGAGGCGGATGCTTGCGCGAAGAGGGGGCGCAGGTGTTCCAGGCGCTCGCGCTGCGTGCGCAACTGCTCGGTCCGCACCTTTGCGCGCCCGGCTGCGGCGCGTTCGTGAGAGACGCCCTCTCTCAGAGCTACTATAGGTTCAGCCTGTTCCCAGAAGGCGCGATCATCCAGCACCTGACCGATAGCGGCCTGTATCTGGCGCAGCAAATCGATCGTCTGGTTGAGGATCATCAACAGATCGCCCTCCGCGAGGTCGATGCGTTTGAGCAGGCCGGTGAGCGACATGTTACGCGCCCACGAAAGAGCGACACCATAGAAATCAGGAACGATGTTGGGCGAAAAGCTCAGCCCCGCTCGCTCTTCGACACCATGCACGTTCTGCTCCACACGCCAGAGTTCGCGGCGCACGCCGACCAGCGACTGGCTCAGGACGTTGCGATTATTCAAACGCCGGTCGTTATCGAAGGTAAACCAGCTCACGACCTCGGCCAGTTCGGCCACCGTCAGTTCATCCAGAGCGCCGGGCAGCATCAGTTCGATCAACACGATGCCTGCCGGGTGAAAGATGCTGCGCAGCAAGCGACCCTTGAGCGTTAGTTGCTCATTCTGGCCGATGTAGCCGAGGGCGCGCAGGGCAAAAATGGTGCCGTCCAGTTCCGCCGCTCCCGCCCGGCTGAGCGGGAACGCGCCAATCTTCTTGCGCCGCCGCTCCAACGCCTCCATCGCGCCCTGTGCCGCTTTCTCCTGCTTTTTGCCTGCTTTCTTGCTTTTCTTGTTGTAGCGAGCATTCAGTTTTTCCATGCGCAAAAGTTCGCGCTCCTCCCACAGCAGGTAACGCTGGTACTCGCGCAAGCTGGAGGCGCAGATACGGCGCAGGTACTGGACATCGCCGGGATGCCAGAGGTTGAGCACGGAGTTGTAGCGAATGGCAAACGAGCTGGTGACGGGGAGCAGTTCGCCCGTGATACGCTGGAACGAGTCCTCAAACGGCTCCCACGGCGAGTAGGGGATGATGGCCGCGCCGTGGATATCCATGCCGCGCCGCCCGGCTCGTCCGGTCAACTGGCGATATTCGTTGGGTGTGAGCAGGCGCATCTCTTGCCCGTCAAACTTGCTCAGGCTGCCCACCACAACGGAGCGAGCAGGCATATTGACGCCCAGCGCCAGCGTATCAGTAGCAAAGACAGCGCTCAGGTAGCCCCTGGCAAACAACGTCTCCACCAGCACCTTCAATCCCGGCAGCAGCCCGGCATGGTGGAAGGCCAGCCCACGCGGCAACAGATCGGTCAGCATGCGCACCTGTTGCAGGTTGCGGTCCTCTTTCGGCAGGTGTTCCAGCCAGACGCCGGTCTCTTCGCGAATGATCTGCTGCTGCTCCGGCGTGGTGAACAGGTGGCGCGCCGCGCTCACCGCCGCCTCTTCGACCACGCGCCGCCCCGGCAGGAAGTAGAGAGCAGGCAGCATATCGGCCTCGCGCAGCATGGTCAGCACTTCGCCCGGCTCCGGCGTCTTGCGCTCCTGCGGTCGATTGTTTCTGGGTTTGTTCTGATTAGCAACTTGTTCGCCAGCCTGTGCTGCCTGTGTCCCCGCTCTGGCCTCATCTTCTCCGGCAGCAGTTCTCTCTTGCTGCCTGGCGAATTTACCTCGTTTCCCACCGCGCCATGACTCTTCCTCCCAATCTTCGTCCTCATCCTCGTCTTCGTATGAATAGACGCGATTACGACCCATAGCACGGGCAAGGCGCGCCTCGCCGCCGACGTTCGGGAAACGCTCCACGCGCTTGCCATCCGCATCCTGCACAAGATGCAGCTTGTTATCTAGAAAGTAGTAATGGTCGAGGGGAACGGCTCGCTGCTCATGCACCACCAACGCGATGGGACGATGCACACGGCTAATCCAGTCGGCGAGGTCCTGCGCATTGCTGACCGTCGCGGAGAGGCCCACCAGCAGCGCGTGTTTGGGCGAGCAAATGATGGCCTCTTCCCAGACTGGCCCGCGCTCTATATCGCTGAGGTAATGCAGTTCATCGAAGATCACAAAGCCCACGTCCGCCACTTCGGAGATGACATGCTCTGAATTACCGGTTAGTTGGTCGCCGCCCTCTTCCAGCAGCATGTTGCGATAGACTTCCGTCGTCATCACCACGATGGGGGCGCGGCTGCGCTCGACGATGTCGCCCGTCACCAGACCTACCGAATCCGGCCCATACAAATCGCGCAGGTCGCGATACTTTTGATTGGAAAGCGCCTTGAGCGGGGTTGTATAAATCACGCGCTGGCCGCGCTGGAGAGCCAGCCAGATGGCGAATTCCGCCACCATCGTTTTGCCGGTTCCGGTCGGTGCCGCCACCAGCACCGATTGTCCACTTGCCAGGTGCTCGATTGCCTCTAGCTGAAACGGGTCGAGGGGAAACGGATACCGGGCGACAAATTCCGCGATCCCCGCCTGTATCTCGTCTCTCGCCTCTCGTTGTGTACTCATATCTTCCTCTTGTGCCATCCACTCCCAATTTCGCTCCATTGTAGCATGTTTGAGGATGTGCGGACAAGTCCGCTAATGGCTGGATGGTCGCCCCGGTGGAATACTTCCCGCTTCAACCTCTGATTTATACTTTTCAACGGCCTCTAACGTACTATACCAGCGCCCTCCGCGCTTGACCGCCTCAATACGTCCCTGTCGTACTAGCCAGCCCAGGTACTGTGCCGAATAGCCTGAAGGCTGTGCCAGATTTGAGAGTAACTGGTACTTGTCATCAGGCAGAGCGACACAGGATTGCAGATACAAATCAAGTCCGGCCTCCACTGCCTGCCCAATAAGGTTTGCCAGGGGGCTATAGGTACCAGTGTTGGCAGTATCGAGAGCCTGGATATAGCGCACGCGCCAATCACGTAGAAGCAGCGCAGGTGGATAGCCCTCGCGCATGAGCATGAGATTGAGCAGGAGGCGACCAACACGCCCATTGCCATCTATGAAGGGATGCACCGCCTCAAAACCATGATGAGCAATGGCGGCACGAATAACAGGTTCGTACTCCAAACCCTCGCCCTCAACCCAGCCAACCCACTGCCGCATCAGCGACTCGACTTGATAGGCAGGTGGAGGCGTCATATTGGCTCCGCGAATTGAGACAGAAACGGTACGAAACTGGCCTGCCACCTCCAAAATTTTGTCCATAGTCAGGCCATGTAACGACAGAATTGTCTCACGAGTCAGAGGTTCACGTTTATCCACAAGCGCAAGCACATAGTTATAGGCTTCGGCATGGTTGGCTGCTTCCAGATACTCGCGCAGGGGATGGCCGTGAACAGTCAGTCCATAATCAATGACCATCTGTGTCTCACGCAGTGTAAGCGTATTACCCTCTATGGCATTGGAATGATACGTTAAAAACACCCGCAAATCATCATTGAGCCGCTGTACCGTATCTCTCGGCAGCGGACGGTAGCGGTCAAGCTGGGCCTTCTTACGAAGCAACCGCCCGGCTAAGCGCGGGTCAAGGCGCGGCTTACCAGGCTCAGAGCGACGCGGCATAGTAGTTTTCCATCCATCCAGTTTTATCACAAATAATCACCACGTTTTCCCCATTATAGGGGAAAACGTGGTGATTATCAACTCTTAAACTAAACTGCTCTCATCCTCTATGCCAAAGCCAATGCTTTTTGCAGGTATTCCACCGAGCTGTTGCCGCCGGAGCAGACGATGCCGACTTTTTTGCCTCGAAGGTCGTCGCGCTGGCGGTAGGCACCGGCGAGGGCGGCTGCGCCCGCGCCTTCAGCAAGCGTATGGGCGCGCTCGATCATCCAGCGCGTTGCCTGTAGAAGCTCTTCTTCGCGCACAAGGATGAAGTCGTCGAGCATCTGCCAGAGGATGCGCTGCGGCAGTTCAAAGGCGGTACCTGTTGCCAGCCCTTCGGCTTGCGTCCGATTGGGTGCTTCTACCAGGCGGTGTTGTCGCCACGACTCGTATGCGGCAGGCGATGCCTCGGACTGCACACCAATCACGCGCAAGGATGGCTTGAGCGTTCGGGCGACGATACAGGCTCCCGCCGCGCCACTGCCGCCCCCGATAGGCACGAAAAGCACATCCAACTCTGGCTCGTCTTCCAGTATTTCCAGCGTGTAGGTGCCAACGCCTGCGATGAGCAGCGGCTCGTCGCCGGAGTGGATATAGCGATAGCCGTGCTCCTTCGCCAGCGCCTCGCAGTACAGCCGCGCCTCGTCAAAATTGGCTCCGTGAAAGATGACTTCGGCTCCCATGCCCTGCATCGCGGCCACTTTGCCAGGATTGGCCTGCTCCGGCACGACAATGCGCGCCTGCACACCAAACAGCCGGGCGGCATACGCGACCGATTGCCCGTGATTGCCCGTCGAGGCGGCAATCACGCCTCGCTCGCGCTCCTCAGCACTGAGCTGAGAAATAAGGTTGATGCCGCCGCGCACCTTGAAGGCTCCGACCGGTTGGTAGTTCTCGTGTTTTATAAAAAGCGTTGTCCCGACTAATTCGTTGATGGCAGGGTAGCCATGGAGGGGAGTACGCGCCAGATAGGGATGGATGCGTTTTTGGGCCTGCAGGATATCCTGCAATGTTGGAATATTCAAAGGGTAGCTCCTGTCTTCTGGAAATGGGGCATCACCTCGTGAGCGAAACGCTCCATTGAGGCATGAACACGCTCGAAAGGCAGCGCGCCGAAGTCTACCAGGATCATCAGGTGGTTCAGGCCGGAAGCTTCGAGTTGCCGCACCTGCTCCGTCACCTGCTGCGCGTCGCCAAAGAGGATCAGGCCAGCCGCCTCAAGCTGTTCGTAGCTGCGCCGTTTCGCGTACAGGCGCGTGCTTACGTAGTTGTTGAGCGCCTCTTCAGATTCGGAGCGAGTCCTGTCAGGGCTGGCGGAGACGTAAGTGTGCAGCGCCACGGCAACGTCGGGCTGCTCTGTCTCGGTCATGGTAGCTTCGGCTCGTCCGAGACGGTAGTTCTCAACTACATCGTCGAGGTCTTTGCGCGTCTCGCAGGTGGCGTAGGGAATGAGCATGATGTTGCGGCCCTGTTTACCCACGTAGTAGGCGGCTTCTGGCCGCAGGATGGCGATCCAGTAGGGAGGATGTGGCTTCTGAAGGGGTGTAACGGCGATGCGCGTGTTCTCAATGTGATGGTAGAGGCCGTGATACGAGAACGGCTCGCCCTGCCAGGCACGCAGCAGAATTTCCAGCGCATCGTCGAAGCGCACGCGCTTCTCCCACGGGCCGATCTGGAAGCCCTCGAACTCGTGCTTCAGGTAGCCGGAACCCACGCCCAGCACGAGCCGCCCATTGGAAAGCTGGTCCAGCATGGCGTACTCCTCGGCTAGCAGCAGGGGGTTATGAAAAGGCAGCGTAGAGACGGCCACGCCCAGCCCGATGTGCTGGGTGCGCTCAGCCGCTGCCGCCAGCAGAGTGGTCGGCGAAGGCACGATGCCATACTCGTGAAAATGATGCTCGGCCATGAAGAAGGCCGAGAAGCCAAGCCTGTCGGCCAGCTCGATTTCGTCCAGCATCTGATTATAAAATTCGCGGATCGAGCGTGACTGCCGGGGATAGTGATCGGTGACGGAAAAGATACTGAAGCGCATAACCCTTCTCCTTCGTCCATAAGCGGCATGAGCAAGCATAGCACTCAAAGCCTTGAAGTCCTCTCACTCATCAAGTTACAATGTACATGTAGACTAAACTTGATGTCAAGAGATACAAGGAGCACGCTTATGACGACCGCACCAGCCAATCCCAGAGTAGCGGAGATTCTCCACAGCGTCCAGACCTCTTACAGCGAACTGAACGCGCTGATGAACGGCCCACTGGCCGCGCTCGATAGCAGCAAACTTTACCAGGAGCCAGCCGAAAACGAGTGGACGATCATGCAGAATCTGGCCCATACAGTGGAGTTCATGCCCTACTGGGCCAACGAGGTTGAACTGCTGGTAGCGGAACCGGGACGCAGCTTCGGACGCACCATGCAGCACGAAGGCCGTTTGCGCGGCGTGAGAGACCACGAAACCGATGCGCTGGCGCAGATTCAGGCCGCGCTCCCCGGCAGCTATGCGCGCCTGGAACAGGTACTCAGCGGCCTGACCGACAACGATCTTGCCATCACCGGCAACCACGTCAAATTCGGCAGTCAAACGCTCGCCTGGTTCATCGAGGATTTCATCACCCAGCACCTCAGCGACCACGTGGAACAGATAAAAGTCGCTCTGAAGACGGTGGAGTAGGATATCATCGTGCCAGCTTCTGTGATTGAGTGCGTGGAAGTGAGTAAGGCGTATAGTAAGCACGTTACGGCGCTGAAGAACCTCACGCTGAATATTTCCGAGGGCATGTCGTTCGGACTGCTGGGGGAAAATGGGGCGGGGAAATCGACGCTGGTCAAGCTTATTAATGCTCGCGTCTACCTGCCGCTGGCGCGCATTACCTCGCGCTCATCCTATATTCGCGGCCTCGTGCTGGCAACGGGCGTGCTGCGCATCCCAGCTTTCCTGCTGCTGCTGGCGCTGGCGAGTAGCTATCACCATTTTTCGCCGCCACCTTGCACCGGTCCCGGCGGCTGCATCACCGGTGCCACACCTAGCAACATCACGCTGGGAGCGATAGGGCTGGTGGCAAACTGCATCGTGATCTCGACGCTGGTGGTCACATTTCTAAAGAGCACGGATATGGGGGTAAAGGCACCCGCAAGGGGCCGCCCAACCGCATCCACCCCGCCCCTGCCTCTACCTCTCTGTTCTGAGGGGCTTGGTAATCCCGTGGAGCAACGGGTAGAGGCAGGGGTGGAGAGATGGGGATGGGTGGCCCCTTGCGGGCAGCCGCGTCTGGGGGACGGTGAAGGCCCTTCGTCTTTTTCCCAGCTCGATGCAAAGCGATGAACTGCAATAATCCGTCAAACAACCACTTGCATCTCTCACATATCTCCGGTATACTACCTGTGGCAAGATACAGATGCAATAAAACGCACCTGTAGATTGTTACAGACAATAGAGATGCCAACGATGATGAAGAGGAGTAACCTGCCAGGGGTAGCAGCGAGCCGGTAGAGGGTGCGAGGCCGGCAATCCGCAGCAGGTGAAGGGCACTTCGGAGTTGGACTGTTGAATGAGTGGCTTCACGAGTCGAATGGGTCGTGGAGAAGCAGGGTGGAACCGCGCATGTCGCCGCAATACGTAGCAGCCCCGGGCCTACGTTGGCGCATTCGTCCCTGGACCAATTGATGGATGAACAATTGGGTCCGGGGAATTTTTTTGAGGAGAACCACTCATTATGACACAGACTGAGAACAAACCAGCCACGGGCGAAACGC
>DASTKE010000631.1:0-6101 GCA_035716105.1 Ktedonobacteraceae bacterium
AAGACCTACTGTGCTGAGCACGGTTACACGCTCTCAGAAGATCAGATTTACTATGAGGTAGGGGAAGGACCACTTGATCCAGATCGTCCTGAACTAGAACGCCTCAGAAGAGCAGCCCAACAAGGCTTCATCGATGTATTCGTGGTAGCCAGCCTCGAGCGGTTAACCAGGGATGCCAGGGCTAATACCATGCTCATCGAACAGCTCAAGGCTATCGATCTGGCGACTGAAGCTGCAGAAAAACAGTGAGCGAAAAAGAATAAGACTGCGGACGCTCTCTATGACCAGAGCACAGACGGTGCGGAGAGAGCGGCAAATATGGAAGAGAGGAAAGATGCATGCTACAGCCGGATCATTCAGACAACTCCGCCATTATTGTGGTTGGCTATGTGCGGCGTTCGAGCGAGATGCAGAAAGACAACTACAGTATCGATGCACAAAAGCGAGCCATCAGAGAAGCGGCGAAGTTACGTGGCCTCCCGGAGCCGACCTTTTTTGAGGACGACGAGCGCAGCGCACGTGGGGAGCAGATCGCCAAGCGCCCCGAGTTTAAGCGGCTCCTTGATTATGTCCAGGCCAATCCAGGGAAAGTAATCGTGTTCGTCCATACCCTCGATCGCTGGTCGCGTAACGTCATGGTCACCCTGCAAAGTTTTCGTATCCTCTCGCTCTCGCGTACCGCGTTCATCTCGTTGTCTGAACACATCGACTACTCGACGCCTGAGGGCATGCTCCAGCTCACCATTCTGGCAGTGTTCGCGGCCTACTTCTCGGATATGCTAGCCAAGCACACTAGCAAAGGGAAAAGCGAACGCGTGGCGCAAGGGCTCTATAACGGCGATGTTCCCTTCGGGTATCGTTCGACCGGTCCGAAAGCACCGCCGGAGTTTGACCCCGAAGAGTACCCCGGCCTGCGTCTGCTTGGCGAGCTGCGCATGAAGGGGATGGAGGCCGATAAAATCGCTGATGCGTTGAATGAGGCAGGCTATCGCACCGGCAGTAAGCGCTTTGGCGCTCGGCTCTTCAACAAGGACACAGTGACTGCCATGCTGCGCAACGAGTTTTATGCGGCGTATGCCCCAGGCGATGACCGGGGAACCGTCAAGTACAAAGAGCAACGCTTCCAGGGGTTGCACCCGGCGGCATTCACGTATGATGAGTGGCAAAAGATCCGCGCCGTGACCCAGTCCATGCACCACGCCAGCACTCGTACCGAGCAGGTCAAGCACGTGTACCAATTCGCGGGCTATATCTCCTGTATCCACTGCGGCCTGAAGCTGCGCTGCGATACGGGCAATACGCCCGACAACCGGCGGCAGTACTACCGCGATGCCGCCAAAGCGCGCCGCCTTCCCTGTCCTGCCGGCGGCAACTTGATGGTGCGCATCGACCTGGTCGACGAGCAGTTTGGCGATCTGCTCAAGAGCTTGAAATTGCCTGAGAACTGGCGCGAGGTCATCCGCCGCGACATGGTGGCCCAGGCCCTCGCCGCCGGGGTGACCCCTGAAACCGTGGAGCGGGAGAAAGAGCGCCTCAAGCTGAAAAAATCCCGCACGATCAAGCTCTACAAGGAGGGGTACATCGATGAAGAAGAGTTTCAAGGCGAGATGGCAGCCGCGGAGCTGGCGCTCAAGCAGCTGGACGCGCCAGAAGTCGAAGGAGTGACGTATAGCGAGGTGATCGAAGCAGGGGAGCACCTGCCGGGCATGGCAGCCCTGTGGGACGTGGCGACCGTCGAAGAGCGCTACGAGATGGTAACGATTGTCCTGGAGCCGGGCGGCCTGTACTATGATCTGGAGAACAAGATCATCGCGGCACTAAAACCCCGTCCAGCGTTTCTACCGGTCTTGCGGATGCTGAACGGGGTCATGGAGTTTGACGAGACCAGAGGTCTGCTTGTGACAGAACACTGGTGCGAGCGGAACCGACGGGATTCGAACCCGCGATCTTCTGCGTGACAGGCAGACATGTTAGGCCACTACACCACGGCTCCGGGGCTGCAAGGTGGCTCTGGTCGCTCATCTTGCAGCGCATCGTCATGATATCAGACTGGTTGCGATCTGTCAAGACTTCGGAGTGCCAATTTGGGTGGCTTTCTCGTTTTTCTTAGAAATAGCTGTGATGTTTTGGCTGGCTGGCTGTTCTTTCACGGCTGCATCCTTTTTCTGGGAAGTTGGTTGTATGATGGACGGATGGGGGTGTTGCTGCTGGCGTATAATAGAAGTGATACGTGTTGTTTGTGTTTGTGGTTGTGCGTGTTGCCTGTATGGGTGGGGTTGATTTGGTGGTGATGAGGGCATTCTGGCGTGTTTGGAGGTGGTTCTCTCCACTGGTTTTTGGAGGCGTTTATGCTCGAAACTTCGCGGTCGCAGTCGCAGGATGGGCAGGGAAGGCTGCATCCAGCTTCGCAGGAGGTGCGAACGATTATTTGTCCCATTTGTGAGGGGGTCTATGCTCCTTCTTCCGCGCATTCCTCTTTTTTGCTGGCTTCGGATGAGGCATTGGAAGCGGCATTTATGAGCCTGTGCCATTTCTGCTTTCGCTGCCGCCGTCCCGCTTGCCCGCAGTGCTGGGATGATGTTCATGGTGTCTGTGGCGATTGTGTGCGCGAGGCCCATTTAACGTTTCGTACCGAGGTCGCACCGCTGGATGGCATGCGTTTCCCTCCTTTGCGCGGCGAGGCGACGAGCCGGGGAGAGGTGACTGCCTCTTTGCTTGTCTGTGTGAAACCGGGACGTTTTGTGCAGGAGTTGATGGCTGCTTCTGACACGAACCTTGAAGCGGCCAGAACGACTGATGGAAACGTTCCTGCACAGCGAACCGAAACCTCGCAAGAGATGCAGGGTGGGCAAGTGGGGTATGGCGAGCGTAGGGAGCATGGAACTATGGCGCGTCCGGCGCGCAAGCCACAACCGGTAACGGATCGAGTGGCGGTCGCCAGAGCTTCCGCGCTCGCGAACGATGACGGTGAGGACGAAGATGAGCTGGTGGAAAGCCGTACACGCCGGGTTTTTCGCATCGTTGAGCGTGTGCTGACCGTGCTGGTGCTGGTCTTGCTGGTGGCAATTATTGTACTGGTCGCCCTGGCGTTGTACTCAAGCGCTGTCAATACGCTGGTAGTACAGGTATTGCACGTTGATATTCGCGCTGAAGTGGCGTATCTGATACATCTGGTGCAGCAAATTCATAGTTGAGTTTGCAGAGGAAGACAGACGGACGAGAGCAACTGGTAGACAGTGGGGGGATATCATGGGGCTAGAAATCCTGGTTGATGGGTATAATGTCATTAAGAATAATGAGCCGTTCCGTTCGGCGCAGAGGCATGGCCTGCTCCATTCCCGCACACTCCTCATCAAGCAATTACAGAGTAAGTACCGGCATACGCCTCATCGTGTGACGGTGGTTTTCGATGGTGATGGTGCAAACGAAGTCGTCACCCACGAGCAGCGCATCCAGATCATCTTCTCACGGCGGTGTGAGACCGCCGACCAGGTGATCGTGCGTCTATCCGCTACATTGCAGGCCCAGGGGCGGCTGGTCGAGACGATCAGCGACGACCTTGAGATACGGCATGGTGTCACAAAAAGCGGTGGCGAACTGCGCACCACCCGCCAGCTCACAAACCATTTGAATGCCCCTTCACATGATGTCGCGCAGAAGATACGCCATCGACAGAAGGCAATCCGCGAATATGGACTGAATCCACAGCATAAGGCCGAAGATGACGATGATGGCGGCCTCTCAGGGCAGGGGAAGAAAGTACCGCGACGCAGGAGATGAGAAACAGGCCACCCGCAAGGGGATGGCCCTATATACACGATACGGCTCTACAGGAGCGTTCCTGACGTGTATAGTAGGGCCATCCCCTTGCGGGTGGCCTGTCCGGGCTTGAGTTCACGCCTCTGTGGCCATCCCCTCGCGGGTGGCCTGTCCGGGCTTGAGTTCACGCCTCTGTGGCCATCCCCTTGCCGGCTGACGGGATTGTAACCAAACGGATGTGGGTACCGGCGCTTCCGTTCACGCCTCTGTGGCCATCCCCTTGCGGGTGGCCTGTAGATGTCCTTCTCTCATGCCTCATGGATGAGCCTACGCGGGCGTACCCTGGGCCGTGCGTTCAGGCGAGGCCGGGTTGGTGGGCTTTTTGTTGCTGCCGAAACGGGTGCGTAGGACGTAGATGAAGGCTTCGATGAAGATCTTGCGCGACATCTTGGATTTGCCGACGCGCCGGTCCATGAAGATGATGGGCGTTTCGACGATCTTGAAGCCCTGCTGCTTGACGCGGTAGGCCATCTCGACCTGGAAGGCGTAGCCCTGCGACTCGACGCTGTCCAGCCCAATGCTTTCCAGCACCTCGCGGCGGTAGCAGCGATAGCCCGCCGTACAGTCGTGGATGCCGAGGCTGAGCATGAAACGGGCGAAGATATTGCCGCCGCCGCTGATGAAGCGGCGTGAGAACGACCAGTTCGGTGTGTTGCCGCCGGGAACGTAGCGCGAACCAATTACGAGGTCGGCATCCTCGATTTTAGCGAGGAAATCGGGCAGATAGCGAGGATCGTGCGAGAAGTCGGCATCCATCTCAAAGGCGGCATCGTAGCCATGCTCGATGGCATACTTGAAGCCGGCGATGTAGGCGGTGCCGAGGCCGAGTTTTCCGGCCCGATGCAGCACGTGGACCTGCGCATTCTCGTTGTGAATCTCGTCGGCGAGTTGTCCTGTCCCGTCCGGTGAATTGTCATCGACCACCAGCACGTTCGTCTCCGGCGCGTAGGTGAAGAGCGCTTGCAAGAGCGGGCGCAGGTTCTCTACTTCGTTATACGTGGGAATAATAATCAGTGTCTTCATAACGACTTTTTCTCCATCAGTTCCTGGTACTGGCACTCTGTTCCATCGATGTACCACTGCCAGCTACCGGTTGTAAGCTGACCAGGTGCGCACCCAGAGGGAGTGTGCCGGAATGTTCTTCTGTCTGTTCCTCCCATTGTTCCTCCTGTTCTGGAAGACGAATATGTTGGGTGGAACGGAATATGAGCAAGGCTGTTCCGCCAAGCCCCAGGCCAAACCACAGGGTACAGAGACGAATCAGCAGGGTCGCGGAACTGCCCAGCGTTGCTGATGGAGAAATCAGCACGTGGGTCAGCGCGACCATGCTGCCGTCGGCAGTACCTAGCCCTCCTGGCAGACCGGAGGCCGAACCGACCAGCGACGAGACAGCCAGGATAAACATAGCTTTGATAAAAAGGTCGAGGCCCGGTCCTACTCCCAGGCCGACATAGACGAAATAGAGCGCGGCGCATTCTCCTGACCATGAGACCAGGCCAATGAGGATGCCGAGTAGCAGGGGTCTCCATTGTAATAACGTATAGGCGCTTTCGTAGAAGGCACGAACGAGGTGCGCGATTCGTGCCACTCCGGGCAAACGTTCCGCGTAACCGAGCAAGGCAAGGGACAGGGAGCGCTGCTGCACCAGCAGAATGAGGCCGATGCCCAGTATGAACAGCACCAGCAGCAGTTCCCAGCCAAAGCGGAAGAGTACCAGACCGGTTGCCGCCAGCCCGATCATAGCGATGCCGTCGGTGAGCCGTTCGCAGGCGATCACCGGGGCGCTGCGACTGATAGGGACACCGGTTGAGCGCTTAAGCAGGTAGGATTTCAGCACCTCGCCCACTTTACCGGGGGTGATTGCCATCGAGAGGCCGGAAAGGAAGATCAGCAAACTCCTGCCCCAGAAAATACGCACGTTTAAACGCCGGAGGTAGTACTGCCACTTGCAGAAGCGCCACCCGTAGTTGAAGAGCGTCAACCCCAGGATCAGGGGCAGGTACTCCCAGCGAAAGTGGGCTATGGCGACGATCATGCGGGGCAGGTCGCCATAGAGCGCGATGGCTGTCATGACCAGGAAGGCCAGCACCAGCGAAAAGATGATCCCTTTGCGTAGATTGCGCGTAAACAAACGCTGATTCCCTATCTTTCCTTATGTTGCGTACCTATTGCGGTAGGATGTAGAGCACAACAATGATAATTGCTATACACAACACAACGGTTGTGAGCATGTGCCAGTCACGTAATAGCACTTCTTCAGGACTTCCGCCCTCTTTATGTTT
>DASTKE010000632.1:0-4932 GCA_035716105.1 Ktedonobacteraceae bacterium
GGATATCATCAGCAAGGCGGCACATCCAGAGGCCAACATCATCTTTGGCGCGGTACAGGACCCGTCATACGATGGCAAGGTCAAGATCACGGTCATTGCCACCGGCTTTGATGGTCATGTCCCGCCCCAGCAGCAGGGTCGGGGGTACGAACGCAGTGTTTTCTATCCCTCGACCGGGAACAATAACGGCGCGGGGAGCTTTGTTCGCTCTTCGCAGCAGGGCGTTCCCGCGAGCGGCTATAGTTCGCTGCCCGTGACGCCTCCGCCTATGAACATGACGAATCGCCCGACCGGCCCGATGCCGGCAGTCCAGCAGCAGTCGCAGACCGACCCGCAGCGCCGCGAGCCACGCGAGCAGCGCCAGCGACCCATGCCGTCCATGCCGCCTATCTCACCTGCATCTCAGGTGCCAGCCATGCCGGAGCCGCCTCTGCGCTCACAGAGGCAAGCGCCTGCCGCGCAATCCATGCAGCCAATGCAGTCGCTGCAACAGATGCCACCGGCACCCGGCGATGTGCGGATGCTGGGCCACAGCGCCGCCATGGCACAGGGAGCGGGCATGGAGGATATCGATGAGGAGGAGTACGACGATTACGACCTGGACGAGGAGCCGGTCAGCCCTGGCTCCGTTCCACGCGGGCATGTTCCCGTGCCGGAGCCGGAGGATCAGCCAGCGCAGCGCCCTTCCGGCGATCAGCGCCAGCAGCGGCCCATTCGCCGCCTCGACCCGAAGGTGCATGGTCTCCCACGGGGCGGTCGCAACACGCCCATCGGAGACGTGATCGACATTCCCGCCTTCCTGCGCAAGCGCTAAGAGGGGTTCTCAGGGACATAAGCCCCTGAGCAGGGGTATGGGGGTGTCCCCCAACTCTTCACATAAAAAGAGCCTGCCGTTCGCACGAACGGCAGGCTCTTTTTATGTGATTACTTGCCAACCTTATTGTTGGTTTTCCCCAGGTTGCCGGGAATATTCTTATCCAGCCCGATATGGTTCACCACGACGCGCACACCGGGAATGGCGACGATCTCGCGTTCGAGCATGTACTTCATATCAGCCGTTGGTGTGTAGCCATAAAGACTGACGATGTAGTTCTCGACCTGCACACGCAGATCATGCGCGCCATTGAGCTTGCCCGCTTCCTTCAGGTTCTCAATCTTGGCGTAAATCGTGTTCTGCAAAGCGTCTTCGGCGACGAGGAAGCTTCTCACATCGAGCACGCCGGGGACCTGCAACAGCGCCTTCTCAAGCGCCTCGCGCTGCGCCTCCAACTCGACCTTGCCATAGAGCGCCAGAATGACGCCCTCCTTCTCAACTTCCACGTTGACCGGGTGTGCGCTCCACTCCGTGCTGCTGACTGTCACCATATCGTCAGCCAGGTGGCGAGCTTCTTGCAGTACTTGCTCGGCGGCTCGCGTAATCATACCGGTGGTTTCCACCTCACCATACGTTGAAGCATATTCGGCACCGGCGGCTCTGGTTCCTTGACGCGTTGCGAACGGGTCTTGCAGCGCCCAGCCAATAATAGCTACTAAAATAAAAGGCGCGGCAATAATGGATAACCAGGGAGTGTTCCCACCTGTCCAGCCAATCAAACCATAGACGGTAAGGGCAATCGGAATGGCCACAAGCAGCGGCCATAAGCTCGGATTCGGCATATGAATATGTTGCTCGCCACCGAAGCCATGTTCATCTTGCTGTTCTGTTAATGCCTGTGACGGTTCTAACGCCGTCAGCTGAGCGCTCTGAAGGGGAGTTTCCATGAGTTCTCGCTTTCCTCTGCGGTAGTTCTACGATCTCCGGTTGGGACAAAAAAACGAACATTCATCCCATTACAAATCCCTATAATAAGCATAACAGGTATGCACCAGACTTGCAAGCAATTTCTGACTCGTATCCTGGTATCCTACTATAGCTGCTGTTCAGGAAGACTTGAGATCGTGCGCTCCGCTTCCTCGTCACTACGAGCATGAAACAGGTCGATGAGCAGGTTCTGCAACATCTCCGGATCGTCAATGTCGTAAGTCTGCACTTTCACGAGGGGAACCATAGCCGGAAAATGCGTCTCCACAAACGCGATCAGCGTCTTTCGCTGTTGACGTAGTTCCCTTATGCGTGCCTCCACCTCATCACGTCCCTGTTGAATACCCCGTTCAAGACCCCGTTCAAGACCTTGCTCAAGCCCCTGTTCGAGACCTTGCTCAAGCCCTTTCTTTTTTATTTCCTGGTAGACCCAGGACTCTTCGAGGACATCGTGCAGCATTTCAAACCTCCTGTGTAACCAATCGCGATCTTCTGATTGCTTGAACACCAGATCGGCAAAGGCGTAAGCCAGTGGCAATAAATCTTCCCTGTGAGTCTCTTGCAGGCCGGTAATTGCCTCTTCGACCATCTGTGGTCGTGCGCCATTTTTGCTCAAAGGCAGTAGTGGCAATAAGCCTTCCAACTCTGACTGTTTGAGCATCTCTGCTGGGATTTCCCACAGGTAGAGATTGGTATAATAGAATTGATGAATGACCTGCCCTTCCGGCGATAGTCGCTGGTAGGGTGGCTGGACAATACCAGAATCCTTGACCAGATAGATCACGAACGAGCAAACAGTTACCTTATTAAGTATAGAGGTCAGCCCATTATATTCCCACAACCGCTCGCCTATGTCTGGATCGTGTCGCCGCTGAAATTCGACGTGGAGGATGGTATCCACATCGTTCCATACTATATTATACAGTAGATCGGCCTGAATTTCCCGACTTTGCACCTGTAGCTCACCGGGTATCTCGCTTACGAACCTTGCGCCCGGCAAGATCAACGAAACCAGATGTTGCGGATTGGCTTTCGCCAGCATCTTCATCAGATGATCCCACTTTTTTGCCATACGACAAAAACCTCTACAAAAGCATTCTGTCCGCAGTGTAACATACTGGAAATCACCTGTCTAGATGGGCTTGCCAGGCTGTCTGGATGCACTGAGCACAACAAGAGAAAGGGCTACTGGCATGACCGCACTGTGGTCATGCCAGTAGCCCTTTCTCTTGTTGTGCTCAATGACCTATCACTCACCCATCATGGCTCTCAAACGGGCTTTCCAGTCGTCTCCCTCGCCTGTAGAGGCTTCGGCCTCTTCGCCGACGACCCAGCGGCGGGTGCCGTCGCTCAGTTTGGTGGGTGTAGCTTTTTGTTGGCGCGGCTCTTTGCTGTGGGTCAGGTTGCGCAGCGCGGTTTGCGCGGCTTTGCGCACGTCGAAGACGGGGTCGTGCAGCAGCGGCTCGATAGCCTCTTTTCCCTGCACATAGCCAATCCGTCCGAGAGTGCGCGTGGCTCCCGCTCGCTCTTCCGCTATGGGTGACTGCAAGAGTGGCACAATTTCTGGTGCCACGTCGATCAAGGAGAGATCAGCGATCAGGCGCAGCAAGCGCGTGCGCAGCATAGGGCTGACCAGTGTAGCCAGGGCGTCTCGTATATCCGTAGAGATTTGCCCGTCATTGAGCAGGCCATGCGCTTTCGCCTCCGTCACGGCCACCTCCGCTGAAACGGGAGATGTGCCGTGTAAGAATGGCTCTATCCAGCCTGCCACCGGCTCGTATTCGCCCGCTTGATGCTCGTGAAGTTTGAGCGTGGCGGGATAGTACCGGGCCAGCCAGGAGTAGAGGGCAAGCGTCATCTCGGCATCGCGGGCGGCGTAGGCGATCATGGCGGGTGGCAGTGGGCGGCGTGTCCAGTCCGTGCGCTGCAAGCTCTTATCCATACGCACATTCAAGGCTCGCATCAGCATAGCCGCCAGCGACGACTCTTGCTGCCCAAAAATGGAGCGGCTGGTGGCCTCAAGATCGCAGTAGTGCGCTACGTTCAGGCCGCGTTCGGCCATGACGCGCAGGTCGGCCCCTGCGCCATGCAGTAAGATGATGGTTTGCGGATCCTCAATCACGGCTTTCAAGGGGGACAGGTCGTTCAGGCGCAGCGTATCCACCACAAAGCACTGCCCATCGACTGCCAGTTGCAGCAGGGCCAGGCGCGGCCCGGAGGAGGCATTTTCTCCGGCGGTGCGCGAACGCTGCTGCGTGAATTCGGCGTCGACCGCCACCACCTTCGCCTGTGAGAGCACGCTGACGGCCCGTTGCAACTGTTCTGGCCGGTCTACCCACCCGCGAGCGCCTCGCGCCGGAGGCTGTCCCTGTAGAGGAGTGATGCCGAGATAGCCGGGTTGTATGTTGTCCAGGTTCGCGAATTCTTGCGGAAATTTTTCCGGTAATGCTTTATCGCTCAATGCAGCCTTCATTCAATCTTGTATAAGACCAAAACACAACTCTCTATCAGATTGTATCTCATCATACCAGATTTTCGGACAAACGTACAGAGGATACGACGAACGTAGGGCCGCGATCAATCGCGGCCCTACGGTTACGCGGTTGGTTCGACCAGCGCCCAGCCGTTGGGTTCGAGGTGCTCGGCGCGGCCCTCCCGCTCCAGTTTCAGCAGGTGCGCCTCCACTGTCCAGGCGGCGACAGGGTGCAGGCGCGGGTCAACGTCGGTGTAGATATACTGCACCAGTTCGGGGATGGTGACGCCTCGCGGCAGGGTTTCCAGGGCATCGACAACCTGCTGCTCGCGATCCAGTCGGTGCTCGATATATTCTGCCAGTTTGGCCTGCGGGTCTGTGATGACCGGGCCGTGCGCGGGGACGATCTCCCGTATATCCAACTCTTGCAGCCGTCGCAGCGAGTCGAGATACTGCTGCATATCGCCCTCCGGCGGGATGATGACCACCGTTCCCACACCTGCTACAAGGTCGCCAGCGAAGAGGACGCGCTGCTTCTCCAGCAGGTAGCAGAGATGGTCGAAGCGATGGCCCGGCGTATGAATGGCGACCAGGGCATCGTCTCCCACCGGAAACGTATCGCCATCGGCGACCTCCGCGTCCGCGTCCGGCACGCCCT
>DASTKE010000633.1:0-2095 GCA_035716105.1 Ktedonobacteraceae bacterium
GCGTTGAAACGCATGTTGCCGCGCAACCAGGGGCGCATCATCCAGGTTGGTTCCGACGTGGCATATCGCGGCATTCCCTTGCAGACGGCCTACAGTGGTGCGAAACATGCTATTCAGGGCTTCACGGAGTCGCTGCGAACAGAATTGATTCATGATAACAGCCGGGTGAAGATTTCGATGGTGCAGTTGCCGGGCTGCAATACGCCGCAATTCAACTGGTGCAAGAGTAATCTTCCCTACTTCCCACAGCCGGTGCCGCCGATTTACGATCCGGACGTAGTGGCTGATGCCGTTACCTACCTGGCAGATCACTATCGCCGCCAGCTGTATGTCAGTTGGATGAGCGTCATTGTTATCCAGGCTAACAAGTTTTTTCCGGCCTTCGGTGACTGGTACCTGGCCAAAACAGGCGTGGAGTCGCAAATGACGAACAAGCCGACCAGCCCCAACCGGCCCGACAATTTGTATCATCCAGCAGACGAGGAGCGCGATTACGGGGCGCGAGGTGCCTTCAGCGATAGGGCGTACAGCCGCAGTTTCCAGGTCTGGCTCGATACGCATCCCGGCATCGTGGCCCTGCTGGGTGCCGGTCTAATGAGTGTCGTTGGTTTTGCGCTGTTCAGGAGGAAGCAATGATGAAGCTCAAAGAAAACAAGGTGCAGGCGGAGATGCTGAGCCAGCAATTGCGTAATAGCTCAAGTATGTTCATACAGTTACGGCGCGGCATTCTGGGCCTCTCGATGGTCTCGGCACTCTCGATGCAGCTCATCTCGCTCTATCAAATGGGGATCATCAAGCACCTGCCCGACCCACCGCTGCCGCATATCGATTCGGACAGGGTCGATGCTTCGCCAGATGCCTATGAAAAGTTGGAGACGCCCGACGCCATTTTAGCCCTGGCAAACTACGCCGTGACCATGACTCTTACAGGTATGGGAGCACCAGACCGTGCAGAGACACAGCCCTGGATTCCCCTCGCCATGACCGGTAAGATCGTCTTCGACACCTACCAGGCCGCGAGATTATACATCAATCAGGCGAAAGTGCAGAAGGTGTACTGCTTCTGGTGCATCACTGCTGCCGCTGCTACAGCTCTCACCGTGCCACTCGCAATTCCAGAGGCTTATGCCGCCGTGAGCGGCCTGCTGAAAAAATTCTCGTCATGAATTTGCTCTATGATGTGGAAGAAACGTAGGGGCGCACTTCAGAGCGCCCGCGAGGCAGGATGTGAACCGTCGCCGCTCGCGGGCGCTCTGAAGTGCGCCCCTACGTTTTTAGTGGATGCCCCCGCCGAGATTCAGCCCGATCACGCCGAGAATAATCAGGCCGAGCGAGATGAGTTTGAAGGCGTTGGCTGGCTCTTTGAACCAGAGAATGCCGATGGTAGCGATCAGAGCTGTGCCGAGGCCCGACCAGATGGCATAGGCCACACCGACGTCGATCTTCTTGAGCGTGAGCGAGAGCAGGTAGAAGCTCAGCCCGTAGAAGACAACCACCAGGATGGAAGGCAGAATTTTTGTAAACCCTTCAGAGAATTTCAGGCAGGTCGTGCCTGCTACCTCTGAAAGAATGGTCAGCAGCAGAAAGAGCCAGCTCATACGCCTGTAATCCTTATTCCCAGCGGAAGGTGCGAATCGCGACAACGAGAATGACGATGGCCCAGATAGCCAGGACGATCAGCGAGAAGCCAGGAAAGGCCGCGCCGTTGGTCATCGAGGCTTGCAGCGCCTGGGTAAGCGCTGCCGCCGGAAGCACCTGCGCGAAGGCTGCCAGCGCCGTTGGCAGGTGGCTCAGGGGCAGGATGCCGCCGCCAAGCAGGACGAAGAGCAGGAAGAGCGCGTTGGCTCCGGCCAATGTCAGTTCGGCACGCAGCGCCCCGGCCATCGCCAGTCCCAGCGCGGCAAATGTGACCGTGCCAAGCGCCATCACCAGCAAGGCCAGCCCGACATTGCCCGCCGGTCGCCAGCCGTAGAGCAGGACGGCCACGCCGACCAGCAGAATCACCTGCACGATCTCCAGCACGAGAATGGACAGGATTTTCGCCACGATCAGTCCGCTACGCGATAGGGGAGAACTGCCCAATCGCTTCAGCACG
>DASTKE010000634.1:0-2245 GCA_035716105.1 Ktedonobacteraceae bacterium
AGCGCATTGCACATGCACTTGGCATCAACCCACTGTCGTTGGGGCGTTGGGTCAATGGAACCTCAAATCCTCGCCTGCCGAAGCTTCAGATGTTGCTTGATGCGCTTCCCCAGTATCGCAGCGCGATGTTAGCTTCAATGACCGAAGAATTTCCCCATTTTGCTGCTCTTCTGGAAGGAAATACCGCGAACGAAGCGGTGCAAGAGATTCCTTCAGCATTTTATACCCGTGCCATCAGCGCCTTCGTTCAGGCTCCCAGAATGCAGCGATTCTGGACGACGAGCAATAATATCTTGCAACAGGCGCTGGGGCAACTTGCTCCCCGTGGCTATGGGGTCGCCATCACGTTAGTGCAATGTCTGCCACCGTCCCAGGGGCAAAAAGTACGCAGCTTGCGCGAGCGCATCGGACGTGCCACTCCTCCCTGGCAAACCAACCTGGAACAGAGCGCTATTTTTCTCGGAGCCGAGTCCCTGGCCGGTTCTGCCGTGATGAATCGCCGCCCGCTGGTCATTGAGAACCGTGAGGAACGAGGCAACCTCTATCCCGCTCACTGGGTAGAGTGGGAGGAAAGCGCGGCTGCGTATCCCATTACCCTTGCCGGTGCGGTAGCCGGTTGCTTGCTGGTGTCCTGTATCTACCCGAATTTTTTCTTGCCTGCCCGCCGCACGCTCCTGCAGAACTATGCCGAGTTGATGACGGTAGCTTTTGAGCCGGGAGACTTTTATGCCCCGGAAATTATCGACCTGCGTTTGATGCCCTATTATCGCCTGCAAGAGCAGCATCTGGTCCAGTTCCGGCAGCGGGTTTCGGATGTAATGCTCCAATCCGCTCGCAGTGGTCAGCCGCTGGATATCTTGCAGGCTCAGGCTGTAGTATGGAAGCAGTTGGAGGAAGAGTTCTTAGAACTTCCCCCCTACATGGGAGAGGAAGAGTAGAAAGGCGCTTGTATGACAACATCACCGGATTCGTCGGAAAACAAAAGTGGCTATGTAGTTGACGCGGAAGATGCCGCGGAGATGGCGCGTTTGCTTGACCAGGACATCCTGGTGAGCAAAAGTATGGGGGGCCTTTTCCCTGAGCATGTGGATGAGCTTGAAGGCATTTCCGATATACTGGATATTGCCTGTGGCCCCGGTGGGTGGGTCTTAAGCGTGGCACGCGAATACCCGCATATTCAGGTGACGGGTATTGATATCAGTGAGAGAATGGTTGCCTACGCGCAAGCTCATGCTCAGGCTCGTGGACTCTCGAACGCCCACTTCAGGCGGATGGATATACTGAAGTCGCTCGACTTTCCTTCTGGCTCTTTTGATCTGGTCAATGCTCGCACCCTGGTTGGACTTATGTCGCCGCAGACCTGGCCCCTGCTTGTGAGCGAGATCGTGCGCGTCTGCCGCCCAGGAGGAATTGTTCGCCTGACGGAATTTGAAATGCCGATGACCAATAGCCCACACTTTGAAACGATTAGCTGGATGGTCTTGCAGGCAATGCATAAAGCTGGACGGAGTTACTCGCCAGATGGGCGTTATTTCACGCTCACGGCTATGCTTGGCTCCCTGTTGCAAGAGGCGGGCTGCCAGGATATCCAGGAAAAACCGTATGTCATCAATTTTTCCTCTGGAACGGAGGCGCACGAAGGCTACACTCAGGACATGATACTTGGTTTCAAGCTCATCACCACGTTTCTCACACAATTAGGGATAACGACAGAAGAGAAATATGAACTCGCGTACCAGCAAATGGTGGCAGAGATGCTGTCCGACCGTTTCCGAGCGCTGGGATACGGCCTGACAGTGTGGGGAATATGTCCCTGATGCCCCGTTTATTGTTCGGCTTGAGCAGGTGTCTGTGGGAACGCGGACATTGTTTCCATAAGCGTTTTCTGGATCAGTGGGAAGACGAACCAGATATTACCCACGCCGAACAGCGTACCCGTCAGGACGCGCAGCTCCCAGGTGCTTTCACGAAGCCCGAACATCTGGCTGATGCCGTCCCAGGCAATAGGTAAAAGCATCAATACCCACAACCACCAGGGAATACCAGGCAGGCGCTTTTTGCTCAGGATAAAGACGATGCCGGTGAGCGTCATTGAGCTATAGATGGAAAGGTTGCGGGCGCACAGACCAAGCTGGTGGCCATACAGGTAAAACGAGTGCGAAGGAACTTGCGCGCAGACGAGATGGAGCGCGTAGAACAACGGCTTGGCGAGGACATCTAATCCCAGATAGGAAAGCACGGGGAT
>DASTKE010000635.1:0-10357 GCA_035716105.1 Ktedonobacteraceae bacterium
TCGACGCGCAGTTCATTGCTGAAGGCGAAGTCGAACCCGGCATCCAGCCCGGCACGGAGCAAATACGCCGAGAGTTCTTCGTGTCCCTTGAGCACCATGCGGGGCAGTCCGAATTCGCGCTCCTCATTGTAGTAGTTCGCGTCGTAGAACGGCGCTTTGCCGATGAGGAACTGCGGCATATTATCGTAGAAGAGCTGGTGGAAGTGGTCAGAACCAACCATCACCAGCACGTCTGGCCTGGCCCGGGTCAGCGTCTCACGGTAGGCGAGCACCTTGCGCACCCACTCGTCGGCAAAGTCAGGTCTGCTCTCCGGTGGTGCCGTGCTGGCACGGTAGAAGAATGGATGGTGAGTTGTGGCGAGGACAGCGACAAGATTTGCCATAAATACCTCCTTTGCTCACAGCCTGCACGCACGGCAGGTATTGGGTGAGTTGAGCTAGCCTTGTTCGGTGGTGTCGTTGCTGGCGGTTGGCCGATAGACGGCGTTCCGGTCGATGCTTGCATAGATATCGGGCGCGATGGGGTGGCGCAGCTCTTCCGCGATGTGGCCGAGCAGCCCTGCCGCCCGTGCGAGCAGGGCCACGCCGCGCAGCACCTCTGGTGGCAGTCCGAGGTCTGCCAGCGCGGCACCGGCCACGCCCGCGCCGTTGAGTGGCAGCGTGCGGCCAAGCACCTCGGCATGGACACGACCAATGGCCTCAAACAGGCGCAGGTGCGGCCCTCGCAGGCCCTCCTGGTCGGCAATCGCGATGATTACGGCGGTCCGCGGGTCAGCACTCTTATGCACCGGGTGGCCCAATCCTGGGACGAAGCGGCCAGCAGCGCGCTGCCCGGCGACAGCCCGGCGGGCAAGCGCATCCCATTGCTCATCGGTCTCTGGGAGTTGGCCCGTGACGCTCGCCAGCACCCCGGCGAGAAAGCGGCCCGTATCTTCTGTGACGCCGAGGAACCGCGAGCCTCCACCCAGCAGACCCGCTGCCATTGCACCCTGAAGGGCATCCGGGGCGCTATACAGGGTCAGGCGTGCCGCGATCGCAGTGGGAGTAAAGCCGTGGTCAGCCAGCGAGACGAGCACGGCCTCGAACACACGCACTTGCTGCGGTGTCGGTCGCTGCTGCGTGGCAAGCCAGAGAGCCAGCTCGCCAAATCCGATGTGACCAATCAGTTCGCCAGCAAGATCGTGACCAAGCAGATGAATGCTGGTGGCATCGGAGGTACCGATTCCGGTAGGATATTCCATCTGTCCCTTATGTGTTACAAGGTTCTCAGCCCTCTCGACACGGGGCTGCTGCCAGGGTATCCTGGCTGAACCTGAGCCAATTATTGCATCATTCTTCTGAAGTTGTCCTGGTCGTTCTGGTTTGCTCCGGGTCGATGTGTATCGACTGGCTGAGCCAGGCACGAAGCTGCTCGTTGTCCTGGCCGAGTGCCGGAGGTGGCAGATTGTAGCGCGGAGGCGTCCGTGAGAACGAAATGGGGTGACGAATCATTGGCACGGCATCCTCCCCGGTGCCAACCTCAACGACGGGATTGAGTCCGATTTCGCGAGCGAACGTGATCCCTCCTTCGACACTGTTGATCGGGCCGCACGGAACGCCTGCGGCGCTCAACAAGCGGAACCATTCGTTGGCGGTTCTCGTGCGCAGCCGCTCAACCAGCAGTGGGCGCAATGCCTCGCGGTTACGGGTGCGATCTCTGGTGTTCGCAAACCGGGGATCGTGTGGCAGTTCAGGAAGATCGAGGATCTCGCAGAGCTTCGTGAACTGCCCATTGTTGCCGGCAGCGATAATCAGGTCCAGATCCGCGGTCGGCAGCGCTTCGTAGGGGAACAGGCTGGGATGAGCATTGCCCATGCGGTGCGGAACGACGCCGCCAGCAACATAAGCCATCGTCTGGTTGACCATCCCGGAGAGCGCCGTGGCGAACAAGCTGACTTCTACATGCTGGCCTTCGCCTGTGTGATTATGGTGATTGAGGGCAGCCAGAATGCCAATGGTTGTGTGTAGCCCGGCCATCACATCGAAGACCGAGATGCCGGAGCGATAGGCCGGGCCATCAAGATCGCCGGTGAGGCTCATTAAGCCGGACATGGCTTGCACGATGAGGTCGTAGCCGGGGAGGGACGCTCCCCCTGTCGTTCCGAAGCCACTGATGGAGGCGTAGATGATGCTGGCGTTGCGCTGCTGAACCGCCTCGTAATCCAGGCCGAAGCGCTTGAGGCCACCCGGCTTGAAATTTTCGATGAAGACATCGGCGCGGGCAGCCAGTTCGTGGGCCAGTTGCAAGTCGGTGGGATCCTTGAGATCAAGGGTGATCGAACGTTTGTTACGGTTGATTGCCATGTAGTAGGTCGGCACACCATTGCGGTCTGGTGGCATCCAGGTACGAGTGTCATCCCCCGCGGGGCTTTCGACCTTAATTACCGTTGCACCGAGGTCAGCAAGCAGCATGGTGCAGTACGGGCCAGCGAGCACCCGCGAGAAGTCGGCGATGAGCAGTCCCTCAAGCGGGCCAGGGCGCGGGTCGACTCTCGGCGTCGTGTTCTCCTTGTCCTGCTCTGGCATACGTTTCACTCCTCCGGTTCATTGGCAGCGAGCGATTGGCACGAGCCATATGGATACACGCTTTGGTATGACAAAGCGCACTCCGCGCTGATGGTTGTCCGTTCTACGGACAAGCGTCCGTAGAACAAGTATAGTAGACGGTGAAGACGGTGTCAAGGGACGTGGCAATAGCATAACAGGGACACCATGCTGTCAATAGGAAGCCTTTTACGACCTTGTCCCAGGAGTGATCTGTGGTCTGCTTTGCCACAACGCCCAGTCACTGCTGATCGCGCCTGCCGTATGCAGCAGCCGCGGAAGGTACTTCTCGGTCAGTATCTCGATGCTTGTTTCTGCCGCGTGAACGGTGACGTTGAGCGCGGCAACCACATGCGCGGTGCCATCACGCACCGGAGCGGCAATCGAGCGAATGCCGTGCGCGAGATGTTCGTCGGTGAGCGCCCATCCCCTCGCTCGCACCTCGGAAAGCACCTGGTCGCGCTCTTCCACTTTCGGCTTCCAGAGCGGCGTGATGCCGGAGCGGCTCGGCTCGGCAAGGACCCGTTCCAGTTTGTCTGGCGGCAGTTCGGCGAGCAGCACTTTTCCAAGCGATGTCTGAAGGGCTGGAAAGCGTGTGCCGATAGTTACCGCCAGGGTGATGATCTTGGGTACCGCTACTCGTGCGACGTAGACGATGTCGGACCCGTCGAGCTGGGCGAGTGATGAGGATTCGCCTGTGTACCCCACCAGTTGTTCCATGTGGGGGCGTGCAATATCCCAGATGCTGGTCGACCCAATGTAAGCCATGCCAAGCTCGATTACTCGCGGTGTGAGCGCAAACCCACCTTGTGCCGAGCGGATATAGCCCAGTTCCTCAAGCGTGAGCAGCATTCGGCGTGCTGTTGGTCGCGCAAGGCCGGCAGCCGCAGCCACCTCACTCAGGGTCATCGTTGGTCGGTTGGGTTCGAATGCCCGGATGACATCCAGACCGCGTGCCAGCGCCTCGATGAAATCGGGTCCTGTTTCGCCACGCATCATTTCTCCTATGGCACACAGCTACATCGTGCAGGTGAACACGACAGTGTTTTCTCTGCGCTCATCGTAGCAGAAATGGTATCCGATTGTCCAGATCAATATGCACTTCCGCGAGGCTGAGATGGCAATAATCACGCCTTTTCTTCGTGGGTCTGCTTGTGAGGAGATGCCTATCAACCTCGACAATATCCTTGACACAGCCTTGCCAGTTATGTAATATGTGATAAATGGACAGTTGTCCGTTGTGCGGACGCCATTGATTGGCAGCGTTAGCCCTTTGAAGATAGGTATCACAACACGGCTACGAAGACGTTGGAGAAGGTACGAGGCGACCGCTATCCAGCAGGTATCGTGTGGCCTGATTCGCGTCCTGTAGCCAGGACACAAAGAGGTGAGCAACATGAGCCAGAACGCAGCAGCAAACGGTAATTCCTTCCCGTCAGGTCGTCCCGTCGTATTTCGTAACGCCACTGTGCTGACTATTGACCCCTCGCTTGGATTGATCGAGAACGGCGATGTGCTCGTTGTCGACAATCGCGTCGCGGCGGTTGGGCGGCAACTCATTGTACCGGATGTCGCCGTGGAGATCGACGCGACCGGCGGCATTCTCATGCCGGGTATGGTTGACACGCACCGCCACATGTGGCAGACAGCCCTTCGTGGCTTTGGTGCCGATTGGACGCTCACGAACTATTTCCAGTTCTACTATCTGAACTGGGGCAAGATCTTCCGCCCCGAAGATATTTATGCCGGAAATCTCCTGGCCGCCATCGAGGCCGTAGACGCCGGAGTCACCACAACCGTTGACTGGTCACACGGCTTGCAGACGGTTGAATATGCAGACGCGGCAGTTGATGCGCTCGAAGCGGTTCCGGGTCGATTCGTCCTCGCTTACGGGAACCTGCTTGGTGCTCCCTGGCAGTGGACAAAGGCCCCTGAGTTCGCCGATTTCATTCGCCGCCGCATTGATGGACATGGAGACAGGTTGGGCATGCAACTTGCCTTTGATGTTACCGGCGACCCGGCCTTCCCCGAAAAGGCCGCCTTTGAGGCTGCCCGTGAGTTCAACCTGCCGGTGACGACCCACGCTGGCGTGTGGGGTGCCACCAACGATAACGGCATTCGTTTGATGTACGAGCACGGATTTATGACCCCCTCCACCATCTATGTGCATGCAGCAACGCTCTCCCAGGACTCGTATCATCGCATAGCCGCCACTGGCGGTCACGCCTCGGTCTCCTCCGAAAGCGAGGAGAACGCCGGTCAGGGCTATCCACCCACGTGGCAGCTCCGGCGGCACAACATCCCCGTTTCTCTCTCGATGGATACCAGCGTGTGGTGGAGCGGAGACCTGTTCTCGGCGATGCGCGCAACACTCAGCGCGGACCGGGCGCGTGAGCACCTGGAAGCACACGGACACAACGAGACCGTGATGCTCTGCCACCTGCGTGCGGAGCAAGTCGTGAACTGGGCAACGCTCGGCGGTGCCAGCGCGCTGGGCATGGACAGCGACATCGGCAGCATCACCCCCGGCAAGAAGGCTGATCTTGTCCTGATTAAGAACGACCAGTCACCGGTGATGTTCCCGCTGCTCCACCCGTATGGGCATATCGTGTTTCAGGCAGGGCGCGGAGACGTGCATACGGTGATGGTCGATGGCAACATTGTCAAGTACGATCATCGCTTGCTCGGTATTGACCTCGATAGGGCCAGACAGGCTGTCGCGAGGACGGTTGAGTACGCACGGTCGCACATGGGCGAGCAAGCCTGGAATGAGGCCATGAATCCTGAGAAGGCGGTCGTCGAGTTGATCGATAACCCGTACACCTATACCGACCGGGAGCGTGCGCAACCTGCCCAGCAACAGGGAAACATAGGATCGTCACCAGCATCTCCGCAGGAGTAACACTCATACAGAAACAGTTGCGCCCAGTGATACCAACAGTTGAGGAAAGGATGCCATAATGAGCACTGAGATGCCTGCGGCAGTGCTTCGCGAACATGCCGCTCCACCCGAACATCTCTCCCGGCCTGTGCCGCGCCGTGGGCCGGGGCAAGCGCTGGTACGGGTCATGGCCGCTCCCATCAGCCCGCTGGATCTGCTGTGCGCATCTGGCACGTCCTATTTTGGTGCGCCGCAACTCCCCTACATTCCTGGTACGCAAGGCGTCGGCCTTGTCATGGAGGCCGATGGACTCGCTCCTGGACAACGGGTGTGGTTCACCTGCGACGCTGGGATGAAGCCGGGGGATGGCAGCATGGCGCTATACTGCGTCATCGATGAGTCATCGGCGCTTGTGCTGCCCGATGAGGTTGAAACCGATCTTGCCGCGGCACTTGGACTGTCTGCGATTGCGGCGTGGATGGCACTCACCTGGCGCGGCCACCTCCAGGCCGGAGAGCAGGTGCTTGTTCTCGGTGCCAGCGGCGCGGTCGGACAGGTAGCCGTGCAAGCTGCCAGACTGCTTGGCGCTGGCCGTATCATTGCCGCCTCGCGGGACGAGATCGGGCGTACCCGTGCGCTCACGCTCAGCGCAGATGCCACCGTTGACCTCACTGGAGACGATGTGGATGAGATCAGCAGGCGCATCGCGGCGGCGTGTGATGGTCCCTTACACCTCGTTATCGACCCCGTGTGGGGTATCCCGGCGGAAGCTGCCGTTCGCGTGCTGGCCTCGGAGGGAAGGCTGGTCAACATTGGCTCTGCCGCCGGACCTACTGCACGCTTTGAGTCGGCCATCGTGCGCAGCCGACTGCATAACATCCTGGGCTATACCAATAATGCGCTGACCCACGAGCAGAAAGCCCAGGCCCTTGCTGAAATCCTCACACACGCCGCTGCTGGTCGTTGCACGGTCGAAAGAGAAACAGTGCCGCTTGCGCAAGTTGCCGAGGCCTGGCAGCGCCAGGCAGCCTTTGCCCGCCGCAAGCTCATTCTTGTTCCCTGATAAAGAGAGCCTGATGTGAGTTTGATACTTCTTCTCAATTCTTCTCCTCGCACATGGGTACGCACCGGCACTCGATAGGGCTTGCGATTGCTCTTGAGCTGGACCGACGTTTCCATGACCTGCCCTCCCGGCAATAGCATCCTCACGACTTGTTTGTGTGGCTCTTCTCTGCCTGTTGCCACCGGTCCAGGACATCTTGCCGACCCTTTGCCACAACGTCAATAAGCGGAAGGTGAGCGCTCATTTAGGAAAAAAGTCCCTTTCCGCAAATCTTGTAAAAAGAGGGCGTGATTATCGCTAGTGGCGATACGCAATGGGTACTGATAATACAGATTGGGACAACATCAATGAGGTGGAGAGTGGGGTGAAAAGCTCAGTACGTGATTGCCGCCCTTCACATGGATGAAAGTTACGACGAATGAAGTAAGTTTCTATGGCACTGCAGGAGGTAGAATCCATGAAAGCTCTTCGATGTTACGGACTGCTGGCGATCACGTTGCTGCTGACTGTCTTGTTAGAAGCGTGTGGCGCTCCCGGCACGTCGGGAACTCCGTCGAATACGGCGAAGCAAGGCATGAGCAGCGCGACCGCCACCACTCCCTCTAACTATGGTGGGAAGATGTACGCAACGCCCACGGTCAACGGCACCATGAACACAAACAACAACGGCACCATGATGGGGGGCATTACCATCACCCCTGCCATGGCAGGCAATATGGCAGCCTTCATTCACACGGGCAAAGCCGCCATTAATGGGAATCAGGTGAATGTCCTTATGACGAATAAAGGCTTTGCCCTGTACTACTACATGGCGGATCCCAAGTTGAGCGCCATCTGCACCGGTCAGTGTGCTCAAGACTGGCCACCTGTCCTGGCTCCTAAAGGCATGATGACCGTTTCCAGCTCGGTGTCTCTGCCCAGGCAGTTGTCGGTGCATCAGACTCCCAATGGAGCGCAAGTGTTCTATGATGGTCACGCCTTGTACACCTACGCGGCGGATAAGCAGCCCGGTATTGCGACAGGTCGCGCCCAGGATATGCAATGGTACCTGGTAGGTTTCCTGCTTTGACATCTCCCCTGTAACAGGAGGGATACTGGTGGAATGGGTACCCTCGCACGAGGCTCAACGCGGGGTACCCGTTTCATCGATACTGCTGGGCATGTCCCCCTCTGTATTTTCGCTGCGCTTTTTGTGAGGTTCCCCCACTTTTGTGGGTCAACCTCAGTTTCCTGTTTGCAACATGTTGTGGGAAAAGTAGAGCCTTTCACGCCGCGAAAAGGTGTGACGATTGTCGCAGCTTTTCGCCGGGAAGATGGTGCATACTTTGCATGGAGCGACGATGGTGTCGCTGCGCTTTCACACAGCCGATGCTGCGACACCTCAAATCGTTGCAAAGGAAAAGCAGAAAGAAGACAGAAAGCAGGTTATCAATGACAGGCGTATTACTTACCCAGCCCTTACGTGATGAGCATAAAGAACTCATCCCACACATCGAGCAATTGCGTACCATCGCCGACGCCGTCGGTTCTCTGTCCGTTGCGTCACTTGGGCAAAGCCTTGACGAGGTCTACGAATTTCTGGCCCATCATCTACTGGTTCATGCCGCAGCAGAAGAGCGCGTCCTCTATCCTGCTGTCGGGCGGCTTATGGGGGCGGCGGAAGCTACCGCCACGATGAGCCGCGACCATGCTGGTATCAGCCAGATGATAGATGAACTGGCCTCTGTGTGCTCACAACTCTCGGCATCGAGCGTGGATGAGAAGAACGTGCGCCGTATCCTCTACGGCCTGTATGCCGTCGTCAAGCTTCACTTTGCCAAAGAGGAGGAGATCTATCTCCCCATGCTAGACAGCAGCCTGACGACGCAAGAGGCACAGGCGCTGTTCGCCTCTCTGGAGCAGGCAGCAACGCAGGCAAAACGTGAATTGGAGTAAAATCGGTATTGAGGCGAAGATGGGGAAAGAGAAACGCCGATTACCTGTTTCTCTTTCCCCATCTTCGCTTTCATCTCTACCAGCCGCTTTGTGATGACTTTGTGATGGTTTCAGCACCCCTTTGCAGCGATGGCGTGCTACGCTAGGAATAGATCGTGTAGCGATAGTTAAAGGAGGATTCTTCCTGATGATGACAGGTGTTGATTTCAAAGACGCTCACCTGAGAGAGCCGTTCAGCAACGAACTATCCCCTCACGAGGAGGTTCAGTTGCGCTGCGAGGAATGCCAGATACCTTTGTGGAAGGCCGGAGAGATTGTTGCAGCCGGAACCTATGTGCGCGTGGATGACGATTCCTACCGTGTGGTGATACTTAATGAGCGGGGACCACTTCCCGCAACCTTTGATGGGCATATCGCCCTCTATTGTGTGTCTGCCTGTACATGCAAGAACCGGGCGGCTCAGCAGGCACCCCGTTGAGAGGAATAACTGAGGAGGAAATTCCTGATGGTTCATCGTCATCCCAGACTTTACAGCATACTCGCCCTGATCTTTCTCTGCATGACGATTGGACTCATGCTGATGGCGGCTTCTTCTACCTGGCCGTTATCAACACGCGCCGGGCTTCTCATTCTCAGCTTCTTCCCTTTGATACTCTCCCTCTCCTACTTTCTTCTAAGAAATTACGAGGAGAGGGGGTACTAGAGGTCGTCGGCGCACGCTGACATGAACTGACTTCGGCACCCGCTATAGAGCAGCAGGAGGGGAGAACGCATTATTGTGCGCTAAAAATATATCTCTATTGCTCCACAAAAATATATCTATAGTTGATGCGAATTTACTGCATCGGGTGTTTCTTAACGTATAAATCCGGGAACTGGCATCTTAAGAAAAGGAAAGCAGAACAGGCAGGAAGAGGTGAAATTGATGCCCATTGAACGAGACCATGAGGATCAGGAGATTGAGATGGGGATGAAGCTTCATCCCCGCCACATTTCTCAGGAGCAGTGGCAGACGTTTGAAGGCTACAGAGCCGATATTTTCACGGCTCCTGCTGGCGCGGGGCCCACGACGAAAATGCTTCACTGCGCAGCGAGTTCTTTTTTTGCCGAAGACGCCAAAAGTCGTCGTTCGCCAGGATGGCCCGCACGGTTGCCTCGGCAATGGCCTGCGCCGGATCACGATAGCCCTGCTGTTGCATGAACTGCAGCAGACCGCCCCCATTCATGGCGTCGGTAATCACGACTCCCTGGTAGCCCAGCAGCCCGCGCAGCACCTGATCGATCAAGACAGGCGAGAGCGAAGCCGGTTCGTTTGGGTCATAGGCCGGTACCATGACGTGTCCTTTGATCTCCCCCCACGACTCAGTAGGGAAATTGCTGGACCTTTCTAGAAAAAGAATAGGATAGACGGCTCCCAAGGCAGTCACAGTGAGCGGCGACAACCACACGACGAGGTCACAGTTTTCGGGTGGGTACAGGATCATGTGGGGTAACTTTTCCCATGTGGGGCACAATGCGCTTGCTCTTCCCCGGCTTCCTGGTGGGTCAGGCTTGTGTTCTGCATGTGTGACGGCTCTGTGAGGATGAGGAGGCAGGATGTGACGGTTCTGTGTGCGTGACCTGCTATGCTGCTACTATGGAAAAGTGTGACCAGCCGGCTTTTTCGTGAGAAGCGTGCGGAGGTGCGGGTTTCTCCTGGTGAAGGAGCGACCACGAAGTCCCCGGCAGGGAAAGGAGAACGCCATGACATCCCAAAAAGCCGCGGTAGGTTTCAAACTGGTACAGTCCCTGCCGACTTTCCTCTTCAGCTCCTTCTTACGGATAGTGGGCAGAGATCCCCGGCAGATGAGGAAGTACGTGGGGACGGTAGCCCTGTCATCCGTGGGCATGTTCGG
>DASTKE010000636.1:0-7575 GCA_035716105.1 Ktedonobacteraceae bacterium
TCGCCTCCGTTGTCGGTGAGGTCATTTCCAGCAACGAGTTTTACGATTATCGCGCCAAATATCTGGATGGCAAATCGCAGGTCGTCATCCCCGCCGGTATTCCCCAGGCTACGGCGGAAGAGGTGCGCCGCGCCGCGCTGCAAGCCTTCCTCGCCCTCGACCTGAGCGGTCTCGCCCGTGTCGACTTCTTCCTTGAGAGAGAGACCGGCAAGATCTACATCAACGAGGTCAACACCATGCCCGGCTTCACCCAGATCAGCATGTATCCCAAGCTGTGGGAAGCCAGCGGCCTGCCTTTCCCCGAACTGCTGGATCGCCTGATCGAACTGGCGATTGAGCGCCACGCCGACCGCCAGCGCAACCGCACCGACTTGCAGTTGTAATACAACAAGAGTTCAGGCAACCACGCCACCAGGGCAAAAGATTTGCCCTGGTGGCGTGGTCGCCTGAACTCTTGTTGTACTGAACACCCTTATGATGCGCCCAGCATGTCGCGTTGGCGGAACACAATGGCAGCTACGATTATAGGAACAACCAGGTAGATGCCGACTATCAGCGCAGGCACGAGAGCCATTGGCCCTGATATGGCTCCCAGATGTGCCGGGCTGATGCTCCCGCTGGAAGCGACGGTGAAGCCGCTCCACTGCGCCTGGAGAAACACAGTAGCATTACTGAGGCTCAGCGCTGGAAACAGCCCGCCCAGCAGAGCGTCGACCAGAAACCAGGCTATGCCAATGACGATGCCCGCCACGCTCGAACGCCCTATCACAGCCCCCATCAGAGCGATGAAACCAGCAACGAGCGGCAGCAAGGCTTGCGTCAGGATCAACAGCAGCGCGCTCCCCGGCGATATTGACACGACAGGGCCATGTAAGGGCAATGTTGACTGTAAGATCAGGCCCACCAGTTGCCCCAGGGGTAACAAGACGGTTAACCCGATAACCGTTGCCACAACCAGCACCAGCACCTTGCTCAGGATGAACGGCACGCGGCCAGCACGGCGGGTCAACATGTTCTTCCAGGTGTCATAGCTATACTCGCTGCCGATCAGCAGCGCGCCGAGTATAATCATAATCAGGGTGCCGACGAACGGCAGCGGCGCAAGCCCTTCGAGCAAGCCATTCGGAAAGCCGTAATTGACGTTCCCTGGACTCACGAAGGCGGAGGGGAGCATTTGCAACGGGACGAAGAGGGCCATGATGATAAGCATGACCCAGCCCAGTGCGCGTTTGCGCAATTTGAAGAGATCGGCACGCAACAGCGTCGCCATGATCTTATTTCCTTTCTCCCACTGCAACCACTGGCATTGCAGGTTGACCCGCAGCGCCAGAAGCATTCTGGGAAACGTGAGCATCGTCGGTCAATTCGAGGAAGAGGTGTTCCAGGGTCGCACGCTGGGGCGTGAGCTGGTAGACGCTGACGTTCGCGTTGACCAGCGCCTTCATCAGTTCGGGCGTCCTCTCCGCTGGCAGCGCAACTGTTACGCTGCGCGGCCCACTTACCCGTGGCATTGCTCCAAAGCGTACCAGCACTTCCTGCACGGTCGAGAGCGGTTCAGCCTCGATCAGCAGGCTGGACTCCTGTTTGAGCAGGTCAGCGACGCGGCCCTGGGCCACGAGCTTGCCGTGATTGATAATCGCTACCTCGTTACACACCTGTTCCACCTCGTGCAGCAGGTGGCTGGAGAGGAAGATGGTGTGGCCGCTCGCACCCAGCCGCCCGATCAACTCGCGAATCTCGACGGTGCCAGCCGGGTCAAGGCCGTTGGTCGGTTCATCGAGAAAGATGATCTGTGGATCGTTGAGCAGCGCACCGGCAATTGCCAGCCGCTGTTTCATGCCCAGAGAGTACGTTTTGACTTTGTCGCCGGCGCGGTCGCTCAAACCGACCTGTCCCAGCACGCGAGCAATGTTCTGCGCGTCTTCGTGACCGGCGGTACGCGCCAGCACGCGCAGGTTGTCCCGACCGGAGAGAATGGGATAGAATGCCGGGGACTCGACAATCGCGCCGACACGCGGCAGGATGGCCGCACGCTCGCGCTCAATGTCGTGGCCCAGGATGCGCCCGCCGCCCGCTGTCGGGCGAATAAGGCCGAGCAGCATGCGAATGGTTGTCGTCTTGCCCGCGCCATTGGGTCCCAGGAAACCGAAAACGGTGCCGGGATGAATCGCCAGATTCAATGTGTCAACGGCACGGTGCCGACCGAACTGTTTGCTCAAACCCATAATCTCTATGGCAAATGCCTGTGATTGCATAACTTTTCCCTTCAGGAATGATGTGGGGCAATTATGCCCCACCTTTATACACTGGTCGATGGCATCTCCGCAGGTTGAGACACCTCTACGCCCTGCGGCGCTGGTTCCGGCTTGTACGAAAGTTTGCCCTTCGTGAGGATGAGAAGCAGTACGGCTCCGGCAAGCGGAACTACGAGAGTTGCCCCAAGACTGTAGCCACCAAGTTGAGATGCAGGCAAGAGATGATGAATATAATCACTTGCACCATTGCTTGCATCCAATGCTGCGTGCAGGAGGATCGCTATCAGGATGCTGCCCTTTGTGTTGTTGAAGACCCAGGTCATGATAATCCTTGTCAAAGTTGCCAGAATGATCAGCAGCGCCATCTGCACGATCATCGTGACTGCTCCTACTTTTTGATCAAAAATCTGACCGGGAACGAAGAAGACGGGCAGGTGAAACAAAGCCCACAATGGGCCGAAGATCAGCACTGCGCGCCACGCTCCGAAGCGCTGCTGCAACCTGGGGATCGCGAAGCCCGACCAGCCACCTTCTTCCCAGATTTGCACCGCTACAGCAATGATCAGAACGTTTGGCAGGTACACGGTGAAGTACGATGGCCACTGTTGGAGGAAGGCGGTCAGTGGAGCTGTTCCGAGAAAGAAACTCGCGCACGCGAGTTGGATCAGGGGTACGCCGACAAGCACAAGCAGGTACCAGCGGAGACCAACGCGCCAGAGCATATAGCGACGCAGCAACTGCTGCACACCTGCCTTTCCACCAGTAATAGCGGTCACCGTAAAGGAGGCCAGAGTAGGACCGAGTATGGAGGCAGGCAGCGCGAACCATTGAGCTACCGGAACAAGTCCTATCTCCGGGATGGTGTAGGGCAACACGCCCAGGCCATTCTGAGCCAGCACCAGGGGAAGGAAGGCAATCCATTCCCCGGCAAACGCGATAGCAAAGAAAGCGATCAAGGGATGATGTATGATCAGACGCTTGAGCGGTGAAGCCGTCTCGGGCGACGTAGTCGTCATAGTAGACATGATGAGTTTCCTTTCTCGTTAGACGAGATTCGTACTAGATGCCATCGGCGCTGACGATTTTCCAGGTGCCGTTCTCCTGCTTCAGCACAAGATGCACCTCGTAGCTGCGCGAACCGCGAGAAACTGTCGCGGTGACATGCGTCGCATCGCTCTGGATCTTAAAGGTTATGCCATGCACGGTGCCGTATTGTGCGTCGGCAGCCTTCGCCAGGCGGATGAATGTTTGCTGATCGACTGGCTGACCATCGATGGTGGCGTTCTTATCCAGGTAGGTAGAAGCTGTAGTATAGTCGCCGCTTATGATGTTCAGGTAGTAGCGCTCAGGGATTGACCCGTTTTGCTTGATTGAATTCAAAGCCGAGTAGGCAGCTACTCCAATAGAGGCCACTCCGGCGGCACATGCGACGATCATCAACGCGACGATGATGATCCAGAACTTGCGGTTAGTACGCCGCGGCTGGTACTGCTGCTCTGACTGTGTATAGGCTGGTACAGACATGGTATTTTTCCTTCCTTTTTGCAGAAATTCTCCGCATCGCTATAATCCGGGCAAAATCGTTGATCGTGCCGGAAGCATCACTGGTTGTGATATACTGGGACGCAGAGCTTTTTTCTCATCCGTTACTGGTTATGCATCAGGGGAAGAATGTTTGATAGACCTCGCATTCCTGACTCCTGATAGAGCAAGTATAGGTTCCAGCAGCGTCAGATACATCTCGCGAACGATGGATTTCTTCTGAGACTTTGGTAGGGTGAGTGCCGCTATCAAAAGGGGTAGCATATGACGATTCGTGTGTTGCTCGTCGACGACTATAGCGTCGTGCGCAAGGGACTGCGCATGTTCCTGGAGTACGATCCCGAACTGGAGGTTGTGGGTGAGGCGCGGGATGGCGCGGAGGCGCTGCGGCTGGCCCGGCAGCTCAAACCCGACGTGGTGTTGATGGACCTGCTGATGCCGGTCATGGACGGCATAGCCGCCACCGTCGCCATCCGGCGCGAACTGCCTGAGACCGAGGTGCTGGCGCTGACCAGCGTACTAGAGGATGCCTCGGTGGTGGGAGCGGTGCGTGCGGGAGCCATTGGCTACCTGCTGAAAGACACGCAGGCCGAGGCGCTTTGCCAGGCGATCAAAGCTGCGGCAGCCGGACAGGTGCAGTTGACGCCCAGAGCCGCCGCACGCCTGATGAAGGCTATACATGCACCGGAGAGTCCCGAAGCGCTCACCGAGCGCGAGACCGAGGTATTGCGCCTGCTGGCTCAGGGCCAATCCAACAAGCAAATCGCTCGCAACCTGCACAACACAGAGCAAACGATTAAGGCGCACGTGAGCCGAATCCTGAGCAAACTGGGCGTGCAGAGCCGCACACAGGCCACGCTCTACGCCATCCGCGTCGGGCTGGTATCGCCTGATGCCCCGGACACATCAGAGTAGGATGTCTCTCGATACGAAGCCGGGCATCCAGGCGCGGGCAGTGAGGAGAAAATATCATGAATCCTCTATCTATCGAAGCAGCGGCAGTTGCAACCCCCGGCAAACCACAACCGGGCGATACCCGGCTGCGCGGTATTCTGCTCACACTCGCTCGCGTGGCATGTATCGCGACTGCTATCCTCTCCCTGGCAACCTTCGTCGCCAGCATCCCTGCCACCTTTGATTATTTTCACTTTTTCTTCTGCACTGTTCCTTCCTGCACCCACCCGGCACAGGGCGTCGCGCAATACGTCCAGCAGCTTCAGGCGCTCGGCTTCTCCGTTACGACCTACACCATCTTCACCATCGCACTCAACATCATCCTTTTCTGTAGTTACTTTGCAGTTGCCATTATCCTTTTCTGGCGCAAGTCTCAGGACTGGATGGCACTGTTTGCCTCTTTTTTCTTGATGACCTTTGCCATCACCTATATTGCAAACTCGGAAGCGGTACCTGCACAGCCCTGGGGCGCGCTCTTCGTGTTCATAGCTTATCTCGGTGCCATCAGCATCGTCGTTTTCTTCTATATATTTCCAACCGGACGCTTTGTCCCTCGTTGGACTCGCTGGCTCGCTATCGGCGCGGCCCTCTACTGGGGTATCAAGGACTTCCTGCCCGCCGCTTTCTTGAGTTCCTTCATCGGTATTATCAGCACAAGTATCGCCTTTCTTGCATTTGTGGGAACCGCCATCGTCGTGCAGGTCTACCGCTATCTGCGCGTATCGAACAGGGTGCAGCGCCAGCAAACCAAATGGGTCGTTTTTGGCATGGCTATAGCCGTTGGAGGGTACATCGCGTTACGCTTTTTTGAAACGTTCTATGTTCTCTCGGCTAACGTGGGGCCGCTTTCTGACATCCTCTTCAACCTGGTGAGCCATCTCTTACTCCTTGTCATCCCCATTTCCATCGCCTTCGCCATCCTGCGCTCCCGGCTGTGGGACATTGACCTCATCATCAATCGCACTCTTGTTTATGGGTTGCTGACGGGCTGCATCGTTGGGCTGTATGTACTGATAGTGGGCGGGCTGAGCACGCTGCTCCAGGTGCGTGGAAACCTCATCATCTCGCTGCTGGCGACCGGCCTCATCGCTGTCCTCTTTCAGCCCCTGCGTGCCCGTCTGCAACATGCTGTCAACCGGCTGATGTATGGAGAGCGCGACGACCCTTACCGCAGCATCTCGCGCCTCGGTGAGCACCTGGAAGCGACGCTGGTTCCCGATGCCATCCTGCCAACCGTGGCCGAGACGGTGGCCCAGGCGCTCCGGCTGCCCTATGTCGCCATTGAACTGAAAGACGAGCAGGAGTTGCGGCAGGTTGCCACGTATGGCACACCTGTAGAGCCAGCGCTGCGCATTCCCCTCCATTACCAGCAGGAGACCATCGGGCAGTTGCTGCTGGCCGCTCGCAGTCCTGGCGAGTCCTTCTCCTCTGCCGACCGCCGCTTGCTCGATGACCTCGCTCGCCAGGCAGGCATCGCCGCCCACGCCGTGCGGCTTTCCAATGACTTGCAACGCTCGCGGGAGCGCGTGGTGCTGGCTCGCGAGGAGGAACGCCGCCGCCTGGCACGCGAACTGCACGACTCGGTCTCCCAGGCGCTCTACGGCATTTCGCTGGGCATCCATACCGCCCGTACCGCCTTGCAACGCGACCCGGAGCGCGTGGCCGAGCCGCTCAACTACTCGCTTTCGCTGACGGAAGCCGCCCTGGCCGAGATGCGGGCCTTGATCTTTGAACTGCGCCCGGAGTCGTTGGAGACGGAGGGATTGGTTTCGGCCCTCACCAAGCAAGCGGCGGCGCTGCACGCACGCTACGAAATCGTGGTTTCCACCGATCTGTGCGACGAGCCTGATCTGCCGCTCCAGGTGAAAGAGGACCTTTACCGCATCGCGCAGGAAGCCATGCACAACACCATCAAGCACGCCCATGCCAATCGTGTTATACTGCACCTGGAGCAAACTTCTGAAGAGGTCATACTGGACGTGCAGGACGATGGCGCGGGGTTTGATACGACAGCCTCGTTTCCCGGCCACCTCGGCCTGCATTCGATGCACGAGCGCGTTACGCATCTGGGTGGAACATTCCAGATCGAGAGCGAACCGGGAGCCGGAACCCATATCCATGTACAGGTTTCGAGCCACTGAGCAGATCTGTTCTGTCCAGTCTTTTTCACTGCTGGAAAGGGTTCATACTCTATGTCACGGACAACTATTCAATCCATCACTGTCGAGCCGCTCAATATTCCCCTGCAAGAGCCGTTTACCATCGCCACCGGCAGCGTTTCGGAGGCGCGGAACGTGCTGATTACCGTCACGCTCGCCGACGGCAGCGTGGGGTATGGCGAATGCGCTCCCTTCACGCCAAGCACGGGTGAAACACAGGCTACAGCGCTGGCTGCCGCTCAGGGCTGCGCAGAACTGCTGCGGGGCAAAGATGCGGCCCACTGGCGCACGCTTTCAAAGCTGATGCGCAGCATGTACTTCAGCCAGTTGACGGCCATCGCGGGTATGGAGATGGCGCTGCTCGACGCGCTCACCCGCTCTTACGGCATTCCGCTCTACCAGTTCTTCGGCGGTGCCAGCAGCGCCATTGAGACCGACATGAGCATTCCGATGGTCACGCCGGAGCATGGCTACGAACTGGCAAAAGACATCGTGGCGCGGGGCATTCGCACCATCAAAATCAAAGTCGGCGGCGACATCCGCGAGGATGTCGCTCGCGTGGAGGCCATCCGTGAGGCCGCGCCCGGCATTGGCCTGACGCTCGACGCCAACCAGGGCTACACCGCCAGCGAAGCGCTGCTGTGTTTAGAAGCGTTAGATGACCG
>DASTKE010000637.1:0-10823 GCA_035716105.1 Ktedonobacteraceae bacterium
GGTATGATCGACTATATGCAGCACGTAGTAGCCATCCGGTACTCTGGGCAGCGTGAGCACCGCGTACCGGTAGCTGACGTTGACCTGCCCGGTGCGAACTGTCGCGCCAGAGAGATCGGTCACACTATAGGCAAAAGTGCCACTTGAACCAACCGTGGAAATGGTGAACGTGGCGGCGCTGCTATCGAGAAAAATAGTTGAGGGCAGCGGCGCAGGCGCGGCACGGGCCGCTAGCAAACCCTGTAATAGTTCATAGACCAGTACGGTGAGCAGCAACACGCACAGCGTGAGCGCCCCAAAACGTCTGGCAGCAGGCGTCTTTCTCAAGCGTCCTTCTCTTTCCCGCGAGCAAACCCACGCAACAGGTGAAAATACGAACATACCGATAAAAATCGTCATCGTGGGCCGCAAACAACATCCATAGCCAACAAGCCTCCTTGTGCGGTGGAGCTTATTGCATCTAGTATGAACGGGATATTATGGAAGATTCGGGACGGACACAGGCATGTTAGGAAGAATGGGTAATATAGGAGTAAAAGGTATTCTCCCGACACAACTTGCTGTGAAAAAGGGTCTCTGGCATGTCATTCTGAGCAAAGCGAAGAATCTCTGGCAACCAACCGCTCGACCAGGTGGATTGGAGATTCTTCGCTTTGCTCAGAATGACACGTCTGAGCCGATTTTTCATGGCTAAGCCATAAAAAAGAGCCTCTCGCATGTCATTCTGAGCGCCGCGAAGAATCTGGTGCCGCTTCGCTTGAGCATGTGGCTCACGGAGATTCTTCGCGGCGCTCAGAATGACACGTCTGGGCCAGTTTTTTATGGCATGCCGTTCATGTTAAGATACAATCAGAGGACGAAGCATACATACTGGAGTAGGGCTATATGAAAAAGATAGAGAAAAAACTAGCACAACGCGAGAAAGCGGATTTGATTGCCATTATTCAATTGATGCTGCACCTGGAACCGGATTTGCAATGGCTGCTCGAAACGCCATTGCCAACTTCTTCATCAGAAAAGGCGATACCTAAACCGGAGATGTATCGACAGCAGGTTCTGGCTGCCCTGACGGCGGGAGAACCGCAACCCCGATACAAACTTGGCAAGGTTGAGAAGAAGCTTGCCGCTATCAAGGCTATCGCTGACGAGTTTGTTGAGCATGAACACTATGTCGCGGCTCTCACCATCTATGAAGTACTGGTCAACGAGGTCATTGCGCACTTCAATCACTATCCAGATGAGTACATTGCGTTCTCAGTGATTCTCATGGGCTGCATTGATGGGCTTGACAGCTGCTTTGCAGGCGAAGAAGGCAACCCTGCAATACGGTTGCGCGTCCTGCGCACGCTCTTTGCTATCTATCGTTTCTACGCGGACTCCGGCATGGATCTGGATGAGGATATTCCCGGTCTGCTGGCAGGTAATACTACCAGCGAGGAGCGCCAGGAAATCGCAATCTGGGTGCAAAATGCTCTCGCTAAAAGCAAATACGGCTCTCAGCGCTACTCCTTGCTGCTATCTGCCCTGAAAAAGGCAGATAGCAAACAGAGTTAGTAGTAATTCTATAAAGATCGGCAACGCTAGAAATACTACGCCAGCGGGCAACAAATAGGGGAAAAGCGAGCGTTCTTTTCAACGTAACACTGTTGGAGGCAACGCTTATTTATGTCGTGTCTGATCGATGTTCTTACCCCGTCATTTCTGGTTCCACAACATTGCCTCCACGCTTCCCCGATCAGGTTGGTCTCGACGGCAGGTCTTACGACACGCCCCCGCAGCCTGATTCACTGTTTAGCAAGGAGATGTACGCATGTCAATCGTATTTCGTTCGCGCTGGTGGCCGTATGTGGCACTGGCGGTGACGCTGATCCTCGGCCTCGTGCTTTCATCGAGGGTATTTGCTGCCGGAGCCGCTGCTACCGTTCAGGTGAGCAGCGATCCCTACACGAACTCGACCAGCCAGCACCAGACGGAGGTCGAGCCGGATAGCTACTCGTATGGCTCGACCATTGTGGCGGCTACACAGGTTGGGCGCTTCTCGGATGGCGGTGCCTCCAACATTGGTTGGGCCGCCTCAACCGACAACGGTTCGACGTGGAAAAACGGCTTCCTGCCCGGCACAACGCCCTACTCGACACCGGCGGGCAGCTATGATCGACTGAGCGATCCCTCGGTGGCTTATGACGCCTCTCACCAGCGCTGGATGATCTCTTCTCTGGCCGTCTCGAACACGGGACTCGGCTCCCCATCGGGCGTCGCGGTGCTGGTGAGCATCTCGTCAGATGACGGCCTGACCTGGAATGCTCCGGTCGTGGTGGCAAACGCAAACGGTGGCTTCTTCGACAAAGACTGGATCGTGTGTGACGACAGCGCCAGCAGCCCCTATTACGGCCACTGCTATATCGAATGGGATATCGCGTCCAACAACGATCTGGTGCAGATGAGCACCTCCAGTGATGGCGGCAACACGTGGGGCGCGGAACAGGGTACCGCCGATAATGCGACCGGCCTGGGTGGACAACCCCTGGTTCAGCCAAATGGCACGGTGATTGTTCCCTTCCTGGGTTCAGGCTCAATCATCGGCTCGGCATCAAGCATTTCCGCCTTCACCTCCACCAATGGCGGCACGAGCTGGAGCAGCAGCGTAACCATCTCTTCGGAAACCGATCACCAGGCGGTGGGCATTCGTACCGAGCCGCTGCCCACTGCCGAGATAGATGGCGCGGGAACGGCCTACGTGGTCTGGCAGGACTGCCGTTTTGAAAGCGGCTGCAGCGCCAACGACCTCGTGATGAGCACATCGAGCGATGGACAGAACTGGTCAGCCGTGCAGCGCATCCCCATCGACGCCGTTGGCAGCGGCGTTGACCACTTCATTCCCGGTCTGGCGGTCGATCCTGCCACATCCGGCAGTTCGGCTCACCTCGCGCTGGCCTACTACTACTATCCCAACGCGAACTGCACTACCGCGAGCTGCCAGCTTGAAGTCGGCTTTGTTTCGTCGGTGGACGGCGGCAGCAGTTGGTCGGCCCCAACATCGCTCACCTCCGGGCCGATGAACCTGGCGTGGCTGGCGAACACCACCGACGGCTACATGGTGGGCGATTATATCTCCACCTCGTTCTCGGCTGGCAAGGCATTTCCGGCCTTCGTCGTCGCCTCCGCGCCCAACGGCAGCCAGCTAAACGAGTCCCTGTTCACCGTCAGCGCAGGGTTAACAGCAGACGGTGGCTCGCTCGTCGCCTCCTCCGCGCCTCCGGTCTTTACCCGTGCTACCCCTCTCGAACGAAAGACTGCTTTTTAAGCTATAAAATGTAGGGGCGCGATTACGGAATTTGACAAAATAGTCCGGTAGCGGCGTGAAACTCACGTAGGCACCGATCAATCGGTGCCTACTACTCAGTCAAACGCCATTTGTCTCGTGACAAATGGCTCCTCAAGCCGTTTCGCAGCGATGCATATCTGTCAAATCTTCTGGCAGGTTGAGGTGGGTGCGGAGGTTGCACCTACGGCGTCGATTCCTCGGCAGGCGGGTTCGAATCGATCGGGATGCGGTCGCCATGACGGTGGACGATCTTCCATTCGCCGTTCTCGCGACGGTAGACGTGGGTGACGCGCAGGGTATATGGCTCGATAGGGACGCCGTCCCAGGACACCGAGGTGTGTTCGAAGCCGACCGTATAGGCCAGGTCCCCGCTGACGCCTGCAGCGAGGAGATCGAAGCGATACGCGGTGCAGTCGGAGAACCCCGACCCGAGCCAGCGGAAGACCCGGCTCACCTCTTCCCACCCGCTATTGGTTTTTATCGCCCCAAGCAGGGTCACCGGGTCCTGCGTTGACCACATCTGCATGCGCGGTGCTGGATCGCCGTTGTGTAGCGCTTCTTCTGCCTCAATCTGCCGGGCGAGGGTCTTCGTGAGGAAATCGTCGAGTTCACTCATGGGGTCTCTTTCTCCTTTCAACGCAGCACATATGATGACAGGCATCTCCTCTCACTTCGGCCAGAGGTGAACAACTGATCCTGCTCAAAGTGTAGCAGGAGGAACGCGATGACACACCGGTAAAAGTACCGTTGGTGATTCCCGGTTTTTCTCTTTTCGCGGAACTGATGCCAGCCTGGACAGGGACAATGGCCGGGATGCTGCTTCCTTTCGATCGGTTCTCGCTTGTCAGCTCTCGTTGGGAAAAGAAGAGCACCCATCCAGGCAAGCGGGATCACTTAAATTGACAGAGAGCCAATTTCATGATCGCGCCCCTACGTTTGTTCATGCAACCAGCGAACACAGAGCCCGGTGATATAATGCCGTTATCTGATATTTGAAAAGGAGTTTTGCATGACGGACAAAGTTCGCTGGGGGGTGCTGAGCACCGCCGATATTGGTATCGGTCAGGTCATTCCCGCGATGCAACAGGGAACGTACTGTGAAATTACAGGCATCGCCTCGCGCTCGCTGGAAAAGGCGCAGGCAGCGGCAGCGCAACTGGGCATTCCGAAGGCGTATGGGTCATACGAGGCATTGCTGGCCGACCCGAATATTGACGCGATTTACAATCCTCTGCCCAATCAATTGCATGTTCCCTGGTCGATCAAGGCATTAGAGGCTGGCAAGCACGTGCTGTGCGAAAAACCCATTGCCCTCAACGTTGCCGAGGCACAGGCACTGGTCGATGTGGCAAGGCAGCATCCACATCTGAAGGTCATGGAAGCCTTCATGTATCGCTTCCATCCACAGTGGCAACGCGCCCGGCAACTGGTGCGCGAAGGCGGCATCGGAGAACTGCGCACGGTTCAGACGTTCTTCTCGTACTATCTCAATGACCCCAACAATATTCGCAACCAGCAGCAGGCTGGCGGCGGCGGTATGATGGACATCGGGTGCTATGCCGTTTCGGTGGCGCGTTTCGTGTTTGGCAGCGAACCCAGGCGTGTCTCCGGCATCGTCGAGTACGATCCCCAGTTCAAGGTTGACCGCCTCGACTCCGCGCTGCTGGACTTCGGCAGCGGCACAGCAACCTTCACCTGTGGAACGCAGTTGTCGCCGTACCAGCGCGTCAACATCTTCGGCACGAATGGGCAAATCGAGATTGAGATTCCCTTTAATGCGCCGAAAGACCGGCCCTGCAAAATCTGGTACCGGCATGGAGACGAAACCGATGAAATCGAGTTCGCGACCTGCAATCACTACACGCTTCAGGGCGATGCGTTTTCTCAGGCCGTGCTCAACGACACTCCTGTACCAACGCCCATCGAGGATGCCGTTGCCAACATGAAGGTCATCGAGGCGGTTTTCCAGAGCGCGAAAAGTGGCACCTGGGTTTAAAGCGCATTCAGGAAATATAGGAAATAGCGAGCCATCCCGAATAGCAGATTTCAGCAAGCCGCCCGCGAGGGGATGGCCCTACTATACGCGATGCGGCTTACAGAGGCGGGCGGCTGGAAGGTATAGTAGGGCCATCCCCTCGCGGCTGGCCTGCCGAGTCGCTCAGAAATTCGGGATGGCTCATGAAGGAGCGATACCATGCTTACCTGGCAACAATTTCTGCACGCGCAGGCCCGCGCTCGCGAGTATCTGCAACAGGCGGGCATTGTGCTGACGGAGGAGGAAAGCGAGCACATCGAAGTGGCTGACTTCGGCCTGGGCGAACTTGAGAGCACCGGTCTGGAACTGGTCGTGTACGTCAACACCGAACGGGTCTGCGCGAAGGAACTGGTGCTCTTTCCGCGTCAGACCTGCCCGGAACACCGTCATCCCCCCATCGGCAATGAGCAGGGCAAAGAGGAAACGTTCCGCTGTCGCCGGGGAGCCGTGTACCTGTATGTCGAAGGCGAAGCCACTGCTCATCCCGCTGCGCAGGTACCGGCAGCACACGCATCCACCTACACCGTCTGGCATGAAATCGTGCTCCGGCCCGGTCAGCAACACACGATCCCGCCCGATACCTTGCACTGGTTTCAAGCTGGCGATGAAGGCGCAGTCGTCTCCGAATTTTCGACGCGCAGCCGCGACGAGTTCGACATCTTCACCGACCCGGAGGTCCAGCGCGCCACTATCATCCAGTAGATATCAGCTCCCGAATGAATGCTAGCACCGTGCTAGCTACGTGCTAGCTCGGTGCTATTCTTTTCTCCTCTCTCTCCAGGTACTCTGTATGTCAGCAAGTCAGTATGTTGCTGACGCGGGGAAGTCAAAAAGATGCCAACAAGAAAGGCCGGAGAGATGGTTATTTTGCAGCACACCTTTACACACATTGTCGCCGTAGACCATGATGCGACGATTATGGAATGCTTTCGGCGCGAACATCCCTGGGGGCTAGCCACTTCGATTGATTTGCAGGGCTGCAATCCTGACTCGATTGGCAATCCCTCAAACATACGGTCCTTTGTAGAAGCCCTCTGCCAGTTGATCGATGCGAAACAGATGGGACCCACCATTATTGTTGAATTTGACGAAGACGAACCTGTATCCGGCCATTCGGTGACCCAGTTGATCGAAACGTCGTTGATCTCCGGTCACTTTGTCAACGAATACAATGCCGCCTACATCGATATCTTCAGTTGCAAAGCCTACCCACCCTATATGGCCGCCGCCTTCGCCAAAGAGTTCTTCGAGGCCCAGCAAGTAAAGGTCTCGATCAATTTCCGATTCTGAGATCGGCAGAGTATATAGATGTTGGTAAATAACGGGGATACGAAATCACGTAGGAGCCGATAAATCGGCTCCTACGGGGCTTTTACTTTTTGGGTGAGCAGTTCGTTATAGTGCTGGCGCATGGCGAGCGTATCGGGATGCTCCGGGTCGAGCACGCGCTCGCGAATGGACAGGGCGCGCTCCAGCAAAGGTAAAGCGAGTTCATACTGGCCGCGCTCCTCGTAAAGGCGGGCCAGGTTATTGAGGGTGGCCGCGATATAGGCGTGATCGGAACCAAAAACCTGCTCGCGAATGGCTAACGCTTGCCGGTAACAGGTCTCGGCCTGTTCATATTGGCCGCGATGTGCGTGGAGAGAGGCCAGCGTATCGAGCGTAGACGCCGTGTTGGGATGCTGCGAGCCAAAAACCTGCTCGCAGATAGCGAGGGAGCGCTGGCCAAGCGCCTCGGCCTGCTCGTATTTCCCCTCGTCACGATAGAGGGAGGCCAGATCGTTCAGCGTGACGGCCACATTGGGGTGTTCTGCCCCCAGCATACGTTCCTGGACATCCAGCACCTGCCGGTAGAGCTGCCCGGCTTGCTCGTACTGCCCACGGAAATGGTAGAGGTACGCCAGGTTGTTGAGTGCCAGCAGGGTATAGTGATGTTCTGGCCCTAGCACACGCCTGTAGATGGTAAGCGCCTGTTGATCAAGGCTCTCGGCCTGTTCGTACTTGCCCTGCCACTGGTACAGCATGGCGAGGTTATTGAGCGTGTCGGCGAAGCAGGTCTGCTCCCTATCGCTGCTCTGCTCAAAGATAGCCAGGGCGCGGTTTAAAACGGCTTCGGCTTGCTCATATTGCCCGCGCAGGTAGTAGACCACGCCCAGGTCATTAAAAATATCGATGGTATCGGGATGCTCCGGCCCCAGAGCCTGCTCGCGAATGGCAAGGGCGCGTTTCAAGGGCGGCTCAGCCTGCTCGTAGCGTCCCTGATTCAGGTAGAGCCGGGCAAGGGCATGCAGAGTGCTCGCGGTTTCGGGATGCTCCAGCCCCAGCGTCTGTTCGCGCAAGGTCAGAGCACGCTCCATAAATGGTTTGGCCTGCGTATAGAGGCCGCGTTCAAACAGGTACCAACCCGCGTTATGAAGCAGGTGGGCTGCTTCTGGAAAGGCAAAGCCGTGGTAATCGATCAGGGCGGCACAGGCCTGGACATGGGGCAGGCAGAGTTCACAAAAATCCCAGGAGTCAAACGTGACAGCAGGAAAAGCACGGCTGACGGCGCGCACGGTTCGCTCGGCCCACAACTGTTGCGTAGTCTCGTCCAGACTGTCTTTGAGCACGACCTGTACCAGCCGATGAACGTTCAACACCTTTATTTCGGGATCGCGCTTAATGAGCGAGTAGCGGCGCAAGTCCTGAATGGCTTCGTTCAAGAGGAAGGGATCGCTCAGCGTCTCTTCAAGCACAGCACCAAGCTCTCCGGCCCCCTGGCTCAGCATCGCTTCAGGAATAATATCCGGGTCGAGGAAGGCACAGACGCGCAGCAACTCGGTGGCGGCCTGATTCACCTGCCCAAGCTGCTGGAAGGAGAGCGACCAGGTACTGGCGACCGTGTGCGGGTAGTCGGCGGAGACCATGCTTGGCCGCTTGAGCAGCGTCGCCCAGCGGCGTTGATACAGCATCCGGTATTCGGATAGGTGACAACTGGACTCTTCGATATAGGCTCCGGCCTGATCGAGCGCCAGCGGCAGGCCGTCCAACTCTTTGACAATGGCCTGCGCCTGCGAATAGAGCGTTTGCGAAACGTCGTCAAGCGGCGCGTCAGGGGAGAGCAGCTTGGCGCGGCGCAGGAGCAGCAATATGCCCTCCACGGTGTCCAGTTTCTCGACGGAGAGGCTTTCCGCGATAGTTCCCGTCGCCTGAGCGCGGGTCGTCAGCAAGATATGGCCCGTCCCCTCCGTGGGCAGAAAGCTTTTCGCCAGTTGCAGGTCATCGGCATTATCCAGGATAAGCAGCCATCCCTTCTGCCGTTCTAACCAGTGTTTAACGGTAGCCACGATGAGCATCTGGTCCTGACTGTCCTGTCCCGGCAAAGCCAGCAAGCGCGCAAGGCTCACGAAATCGGCTATCAGCGTCTCCCGGCTGGCGGCACGCACCCAGAAGACAGCCTGGTACGCATCCCGGTAGCGATACGCGTACTCGACTGCTGTCTGCGTTTTGCCGATGCCACCCAATCCTGTCAGAGCCTGTGGCTGGTTGAGCGCGACGCTGCGATTGCGGTTCAGATGCTCATGCAGGTTTTCCAGCAGGCGCATACGTCCCGTGAAAAGCAGATTACGATTGAAGGGAACATTCCAGGGACGTTCAGGTACCAATTCAGCGGGAGTGGAAGCCATTTCTCCCAGCTTCGATGTGTTGTCGGCTGGCTCCTGCTGGGGCAGCAAGCCCAGTTCGGCAGGGGTTTTGCCAAAAAGTTTGCATAGCTTTTCAATGTAGTAAGCACTGGGAAAAGCCGTGCCACGCTCCCAGCGCGTCACCATATTATCGAGGGGAGCGCCCACACCATCGGCGACTGTTTTCTGCGTCCAGCCTCGTTCCTGTCGCGCCTGGCGCAGCAATTTATTGGGAGTAGCCTCTGCTGCCTTCTTGACCATTCGCCCTCCGCTGTGGTAACTCTCTACCGGTGATGCTCATATCCCCGCAAATAGCCGCATCTCTCTATGCAGAGGTACAAGTTCTTTCAGTATACCATAATACAGACCAACATTACACAAAACTACAAAATTGGCAGCATTTCCATTGTAATCAAGCGAAAATATGTGTAGAATTGATGTAGTGTTTTTGTATTGTATACCGACCGTAGATCAGAAAAGGGGGTACACATGGCAATCGACGTAAACGACCTTCCTGCTCAGCTTCCATCACCGACCACACAGGGGCGAATCTCTTTCGTGGCCGATCCCCACGCCCATGTCCACAACAGCACTGAGTGCGGCGCACCCTGTCCCATCTGCCAGCAACAGGGACAGAATGGTGTCTGCGGACTCGCGGCCAAACATTCCGGCAATCACGTGTGCAACGTCAATAGCACCCATACATGGTCCGGCAGCGGCATTCCAGGTCCACATCCCTAAAGATTGAACGGCAACCAACCGACGTAGGCACCGATTGATCGAGCGCACCGCCGATAATGACGATGAACGAAAGAGTCCGGCAACGATGGGAACTGACGTAGGCGCCGATCAATCGGTGCCTACGTCAGTTTCCGCTTTTGATAAGCTGGCTGAGAATACATGAGTAGCACACTCACAACTCAATTGTGTTTATCAATTCTGCCCACCATTCTACCCAAACCAAGGCCCAATTTCGTCATGCCTGTTGAGACAACTTCACCTCTCTATCCAGCGTAATAGATAGAGCAGTTTGTGCGTTCTAAGCAATAGACCGTAAACCAATAGAGATATTATCATAGGAAAGGTTATACATGCTACAAAATAGACCGGCCATCCTCGCGGAGGGGCTGGAAAAGCGATATGGCAAAACGATTGCGCTGCATGGTCTCGATCTGAAAGCCGAGCAGGGAACTGTGCTTGGCCTGCTCGGTCCGAATGGTGCAGGAAAAACTACGGCGGTACGCATTCTAACGACACTCTTGAAGCCCGACGCCGGGCGGGCGGAGGTGATCGGGCTGGATGTCGTCAAACAGGCGGACATGCTCCGGTCGCGCATTGGTCTGGCAGGTCAGTATGCCGCCGTTGATGAAAACCTCACCGGCTACGAAAATCTGAAAATGTTTGGACAACTCTATCACCTGCCTGGAAAGGTAGCGCGGCGACGGGCCGACGAACTCCTTGAACGCTTTGACCTGGTTGATGCAGCCAGCCGCACCGTCAAGACCTACTCCGGAGGAATGCGCCGCCGCCTCGATCTCGCGGCGAGCCTCATCATGTCTCCTCCCGTGCTCTTCCTGGACGAGCCGACGACTGGTCTCGACCCTCGCGGGCGCATAGCAATGTGGGAGATCATCAGTGATCTCGTCAACGACGGTACCACCGTGCTGCTCACCACGCAATACCTGGAAGAAGCCGATCAACTCGCCCATCAAATTGCCGTTGTCGATCAAGGGCAAGTAATCGCCAGGGGAACAGCCGATGAATTAAAGACCCAGATTGGCGGCGAGCGCTTTGAGCTTAC
>DASTKE010000638.1:0-6725 GCA_035716105.1 Ktedonobacteraceae bacterium
GACGACGCTGACGGCGGCGATCACCAAAGTGCTCGCCAATGCCAAGATGGCCAACTACGTGGCCTTCGACCAGATCGACAAGGCCCCGGAGGAGCGGGAGCGAGGCATCACCATCGCCATCGCCCACGTGGAGTACGAGACGCAGAAACGCCACTACGCCCACGTCGACTGCCCCGGCCACGCCGACTACATCAAGAACATGATTACCGGAGCAGCGCAGATGGACGGAGCCATCCTCGTGGTCAGCGCCCCGGACGGCCCGATGCCGCAGACGCGCGAGCACATCCTGCTGGCCGGGCAGGTGGAAGTGCCGGCCATGGTCGTCTTCCTCAACAAAGTCGACATGATGGATGACGAGGAACTGCTCGAGTTGGTGGAGTTGGAAGTACGCGAACTCTTGTCCAAGAACAATTTCCCCGGCGATGATGTGCCCGTCATTCGCGGCTCGGCGCTCAAAGCGCTGGAGAGCAAAGGCGACCTCTCGCGCAGCGACGCGGATGCCGCCTGCATCTGGGAGTTGATGGACGCGGTCGACAGCTACATTCCCACCCCGCAGCGGGCCACCGACAAGCCGTTCCTGATGCCCATCGAAGACGTGTTTGGCATCAAGGGCCGTGGCACCGTGGTCACCGGACGCATCGAGCGCGGGGTGATCAAAGTGGGTGAGTCGGTCGACATCGTGGGCATGGCCGAGGCCAAGCGCACCGTGGTCGTGACGGGGGTGGAGATGTTCCAGAAGACGCTGGACTCTGGCATTGCTGGCGACAACGTGGGCTGCTTGCTCCGAGGTGTGGAGCGTGCCGACATCGAGCGCGGACAGGTGCTGGCCAAACCCGGCTCCATCAAGCCGCACAAGAAGTTTAAGGCCCAGGTCTATGTCCTCTCCAAAGAGGAGGGAGGCCGCCATACCCCCTTCTTCAACGGCTATCGTCCTCAGTTCTACGTCCGCACAACTGACGTGACAGGCGCGATCAAGTTGCCAGAGGGCGTGGAGATGGTGATGCCGGGCGACAACATCGAGATGACGGTCGAACTGATCCAGCCGGTGGCGATGGAAGAAGGCGTCAAGTTTGCCATTCGTGAGGGTGGCCGTACCGTCGGCGCTGGCATCTGCGTCAGTATCGCTGAATAAATATTGCTGACTGTAGGGGCCGATTTATCGTGCCCACCGCCGATTTATCGGCCCGGCTCACCAGGCTGATAAATCGGTCCCTATGAGGAGAAAAACAATGGCTACAGGGACAAAACAACGCATTCGCATTCGCTTGAAAGCATACGACCATCGTATTCTCGATCAGTCAGCAATGCAGATTGTAGATACCGCGCAACAAACGGGCGCACGGGTCTCTGGTCCGGTACCTCTGCCGACCGAGATCGATAAATTTACGGTGGTGCGTTCGCCGTTTATTGACAAAGATTCGCGTGAGCAGTTCGAGATTCGCACGCATAAGCGCCTGATTGATATCATCGAGCCGACCAACAAAACCGTAGAGGCCCTGACACGTTTGAATCTGCCCGCGGGAGTAGATATCGAGATCAAGCTGTAGGGGCGCGACCATGAAATTTTACAACTGAAAACGGTAATGCTCCCGGTTTGCGGTTGTAAAATTCATAATCGCGCTCCTACAGCGAGACGAGAAAAGAGGATTGAGGAAATGCTGAATGCATTATTGGGCAGGAAGGTCGGCATGACCCAGGTATTCGGGCCTAATGGTACAGCCATTCCGGTAACTGTGATAGAAGTCGGCCCCTGCATCGTCACACAAATCAAGACAGCCGCACGAGACGGGTATGAATCGGTGCAGATTGGTTTCGAGCCAACAACGCTGAAGCACGCTACCCGCCCCGGGTTGGGACATCTTGGACATAGCCTGCCGTTATTGAAGGCCCAGCGCAAGCGCTTGCAAACGCACCAGCAAGAGCAGCGCAAGACGAAAGAGGGAGAGAACGCGGAAACTCCCGCCGGCGAGAAAAAAGACAAGCAGATTGAGAAGCTGCTGAAGGTGCAGAATAACCGCCAGCGCCGTCCGGGTCCCGAGTTGGGGCCATTCAAAGTGCTGCGTGAGGTTGGCCTGCAAGATGGTGCGGACACCGAGGGTCTGGAACTGGGCAAGCAATTTGATGCCGGCCTGTTTACCGTGGGTGAGGAGATCGACGTGGTCGGCACCTCCAAAGGTAAGGGTTTCCAGGGCGGAGTCAAGCGCCACCACTTCAGGGGCGGCCCGAAGACGCATGGTCAGTCGGACCGCACTCGTGCGCCCGGCTCGATTGGTTCTGGCACCACCCCCGGACGTGTGCTCAAAGGCACGCGCATGGCCGGTCACATGGGTAACGAGCGTGTGACCATCAAGAAATTAGAAGTGATTCAGGCTGACGCCGAGCGTAACCTGCTGGTGGTGAAGGGTTCCGTACCCGGTGCCAATGGCGGCTTGCTCATGGTGAAGAAGCACGTGATGAGGTAAACCGAAATGCCCTCGACTACAGTATATAACATGGCTGGTGAGGCCGTAAAAGAGCTCGAACTGAGCGAGCAGGTATTCGGAGTCACCCCCAATATGGCGGTTCTCCACCAGGTTGTCACCGCGCAACTGGTGAATCGCCGCCAGGGGACTGCTTCGACCAAGACTCGCGCCGAAGTATCGGGTGGTAACAAAAAACCCTATCGACAGAAGGGAACGGGCCACGCCCGTCAGGGCAGCACGCGCTCGCCCCAGTTCCGTCATGGTGGTGTCGTATTTGGCCCCAGGCCGCATACCTACCATCACGATGTGCCGAAGAAGATGCGCCGCCTGGCAATTCGCTCCGTCCTTTCGGACAAGGTTGCCAATGAAAAGCTCATCATCCTCGACGATCTGGCGATGGAAGCTCCACGCACTAAAGAGATGCTGGCACTGCTGGATAAGCTGGCGGTGGCGGAAAAGGGCAAAAATGTCCTGGTGATGCTGCCACAGCGGGATGAGAACGTTCTATTCTCGACCCGCAACATTCCTTCCGCCAAAGTGCAGCACGTCGCCTCGATTAACGTCGTGGAGATGCTGAAACATGATTGCCTGATTATGCCGGAAAAGACCGTGCGCTGGATCGAGCTGGTCTTCGGTGAAGGCTTGAGTGCCGAAGAAGCGAGCCACAGAATCGCTGAAGACATGGCAGATGTTGAGGATACTGAGGCGGAAGCCGAAGCCGAGACGACTGCCGAGATCGAGGCGGAGCAAAGTGGCGCAAGTGAAGACGCTGACGAGACCGGTGAGACCGGTGAGACCGGTGCTGCTGACGCTGCCGGTACCGGAGAAGAAGCCGGGGCCGAGAGCGAAAACGAGTAGCCGCTGGTTGTCAAGCGAGGAGGAAAAAAGCTGTGGAGATCACAGAAATACTGCGCCACGGGGTGGTCACTGAGAAATCGGTACGACTGCAAGAGCAGCATAACAAATATACATTTAAGGTAGCCCTGACGGCAAATAAGATCGATGTGCGCCGCGCTGTTGAGCAGATGTTTAACGTCAAGGTGGTATCGGTCAATATCATGCGGATGCCGGGTAAGCCGCGCAGGATTCGGCGACAGGGCAGGCTTCCTCGACAGGTCGAGGCCCGCGAATGGAAGAAGGCGATTGTCACGCTGGCCGAGGGTCAGACAATCGACGCATTGAAGGCGTAAGGGAAAGCAATGCCAGTAAGACAGTATAAACCAACATCTCCTGGTCGCCGCGGCATGTCGGTCTCGACATTCGAGGAGATCACGAAGACAAAGCCGGAGAAGTCGCTGACCGTTGCCCTGAAGAAGCATTCGGGGCGCAATAACCAGGGCAGGATCACCACGCGCCATCGTGGTGGTGGCTCCAAACGCGCCTATCGTATCATCGACTTCAAGCGTAACAAACTGGGTGTCCCGGCGCGGGTCGCGGCCATCGAGTACGATCCCAATCGCACGGCGCGTATCGCGCTGCTGCACTACCTGGACGGCGAGAAGCGCTACATAATCGCTCCGGTTGGCTTGAAGGTCGGCGACATGGTGTCGGCGGGGTCGGAGGCCGAAATCCGGCCAGGCAACGCGCTGCCATTGAAGAACATTCCACAGGGGACGACCGTTCACAATGTCGAGTTGGAGCGGGGCCGCGGCGGCCAGCTTGCGCGAGGCGCGGGCGTCGGCGCGCAACTGATGGCGAAGGAGGGCGATTACGCCTTGCTGCGTCTGCCCTCCGGAGAGCAGCGCCGCGTCCACATTCTGTGTATGGCAACCATCGGGCAGGTCGGCAACGTGGAGCACGAGAACATCAGTCTCGGCAAGGCCGGGCGTTCTCGCCACCTGGGCCGTCGCCCAACCGTGCGCGGCTCGGTCATGAACCCACGCGACCATCCACATGGTGGTGGTGAAGGTCGCGCCCCTATTGGCGGACAGCCGCAGACACCCTGGGGCAAGCCTGCCATGGGGTACAAGACTCGTCACAACAAGAGGACGAACAAGTTCATTGTCCGCCGCCGTAACGCAGGCAGGAGGAGAAAGTAATCATGTCGCGCTCAACGAAAAAAGGGCCATACATTCACGAGTCGCTCAGGAAAAAAGTGCTGAGCTTACGGCGCAGCGGCGACCGCCGGGTCATCAAGACCTGGTCACGTGCCTCCATGATCTTTCCTGAGATGGTTGGTATGACCATCGGTGTCCATAACGGGAAGACGCACGTGCCTATCTTTATCACTGAGAACATGGTAGGCCATAAACTGGGCGAGTTTGCCCCCACACGGCATTTCCGTGGTCACGCGGGCGGCAAGAGCGAAAGAACCACATCGGTTCGCTAATGAATGCAATGGAATGTAGGGGCGCAATGATGGACAGGATCGTTCAGTATGTCATGTTCACCCAATATCCAGCATTGCGTTCCGACAGACATAGAGGTGTGAAATGCAAGTAAGGGCTGTTGCAAAAAATATAGGCATCCCGCCGCGCAAAATGCGCCTGGTCACGAATGCGGTCAAAGGGAAGTCGGTGACTGATGCATTAGCTATTCTTCAGTTCCTGCCCAATGGCGGCGCGGAGCCTGTGCGTAAAGTCGTCGCTTCGGCGGCGGCGAACGCGGAGAATAACTATAACCTTGATCCTGATGACCTGTATATTCTGAATATTGTGACCGATGAGTCGTTCCGTATGAAGCGTGCGAGGGCTCGTTCGCACGGTCGTATTGGCTACATTCAGCGGCGCTACTGCCATGTTACCGTTGTTGTTTCGGACGACCCGGCAGAGGCCCGGTATCGATAGGGTAGCGTTTACAAGGAGGACACTTTGGGACAGAAAGTACATCCCACAGGGTTCCGGCTCGGCGTCGTCAAGGGATGGCAATCGCGCTGGTATGCCGAGCGGGATTACAAAGATATACTCGCAGAAGATAACGAGATCAGGAAGATGATCAACAGAGACCTGGCGAATGCCGCCGTTTCCCGCATCGAGATCGAGCGGGCCGCTGCAAACCAGGTAGCAATCACTATTCATACCGCGAAGCCCGGCATCGTGATCGGCAAGAGCGGCGAGAAAGTTGACCGGCTGCGCGCTCAACTGGAGGCGAAGACCCACAAGCGCGTGCGCTTGAACATCATGGAGATTCGCCAGCCGGAACTGGACGCGGTTCTGGTTGGACGCAGCATCGCGGAGCAGTTGGAGAAGCGCGTCGCCTTCCGCCGTGCCATGAAGCAGGCGGTACAGAAGGCGCAGCGAGCCAACGCGAAGGGTATCAAAATTATCATTGGTGGTCGCCTGGGAGGCGCGGAAATTGCGCGTTCCGAGAAAGAAGTTCTGGGGAAAGTTCCCCTGCACACGCTGCGCGCCGACATTGATTATGGTCTGGCGGAGGCGCACACCACCTTCGGTGTGATCGGTATTAAAGTTTGGATTTATAAGGGCGATATCCTGCCGGACAAGCGTCGTGAAGCAGGCGAGGCCGCGGAGCCAACAGCCCAGCCAGCCTTCCCACGAGAAGGAGGCGAGCGCCGTGATCGCCGTCGCGATGGTGGCGAGCGCCGGGGCGGTGAGCGAAGAGACCGTGGAGAACGCGGCGAGCGTGGCCCTCGTACTGAGCGTCCACAGGGGCAAGGAGAGCGAGCGCCACGCGGCGAGCGCCCACAGGGAGAGCGAGCACCGCGAGGTGAGCGCCCGCAGGGAGAGCGCGCTCCTCGTCCGCAGGGGCAAGGAGAGCGAGCGCCACGAACTGATCGTCCGCAGGGAGAGCGAGCGCCACGCGGCGAGCGCCCGCAGGGAGAGCGAGCACCACGAACTGATCGTCCGCAGGGAGAGCGAGCGCCGCGAGGCGAGCGTCCGCAGGGAGAGCGCGCTCCACGGAGCGAGCGCCCACAGGGAGAGCGCGCGCTGCGAGGTGAGCGCCCACAGGGACAGGCGCGAGGCGGGCAGACTCCAACTCCTGCCGCTCAGGCTGCACCGGAGAGTGAAGCTCCTCGGCTTCAGCCAGAGGTAACGCAGACACCGGAAATTGTGGAGACCACAGTGGCTCCGGGAAATCCACCGGTGCCACAGACATCAGAGGCACCTGCATCACCCGCTCCTGAGCAGGAACCGGGTGCATAGAGCCAGTAGAGGAGATACGAAGCCATGTTGTTGGCACCGTCACGTACAAAGTACCGCAAGCAGCATCGCGGTCGCATGAAAGGGACTGCCCATCGCGGCAACACGTTGTCCTTCGGCGAATATGGGTTGCAGGCTCTGGAACCTGTCTGGTTGGAGGCGC
>DASTKE010000639.1:0-2753 GCA_035716105.1 Ktedonobacteraceae bacterium
GGAATCTATGACCGACCAGCGTGTCGCGATCGAGCTTATATGCCTGCGCAACGATATCGAGATAGCGCGGGCTGCCCATGATCAGTTCGGCTGTTTGCGCGTCATAGAGCGCCAGAGCGATAGGTGTCGCGTTGTCGAAAACCAATTTCAGTTTCCTGCGCTGTTCCTCAGAGGCTTGTGCTCGCTGCTCAGTCTCATCGGCGGCATAGAGCACCACGCCGGAGACTTTGCCGTTGGAGTCGTGCGAGGGAACGATGGTGTAGACGAAGTAGCCCTCGACGAATTCACCTTGCACTTTTGGGAGCCGTGTGAGTATGCCAGAGGTGGTGCGTACCTGATCGTGGGTGTATGCCTCGTGCGCGAGGCGAACCACCTCGTGGCCTCCTTCCCAGAAATGGTCAAAGCCATCCTCCAGTGGGCGTCCCTGGATCGCTCGTCCTTCGAGCAAGCGGGCATAGCGAGGATTAAAAGCCTCAACGAGCAGGCCAGGGCCGCGCAGCACCATAATGTAGTAAGGGGCAAGCTCCACCATCTCGGCCAAGCGCACGCGATCACTTTCCAGCATAGTCGTCAACTCTTGCAATTCGCTTGTACGCGCCCGCAATTCCTCGTTGGTGGTTTCCAGTTCCTCGTTAGTGGCTTGCAGTTCCTCGTTGTTCGTTTCCAGTTCCTCGTTAGTGGCTTGCAGTTCCTCGTTGGTGGTCTCGAATTCTTCGATGGAAGCCTGCAACTCCTCGTGTGTGAGCACCAGTTCCTCGTTGGCGACCTGCAATTCCTCGTTGGCATCCAGCAGTTCTTTGTTGACATCATTGAGCCGTTTATTTGATGAACTGAGTTCGTTCATCAACTGTGCCTGCTCGGCCTGGGTCGACTCGAGCTGGCGGCGCGTCTGCACCTGCTCTGTCACATCGGTCACACTGATAATCGCCAGTTCTGGCATGCCGTTTTCTACCTGCATCAAGGCGATGGAAAACGTCACAAAGCGACCGTTGCCGCCACCGGAGACATTCAGCTCGACTTCGGGCAGTGCCATGTTACTATGCTCGCGAAAGACCGCATCGATGGCATTGCGCACGGTGGTGTACGGTATGCCATGCACCGAGTGCAGAAAATCTTGCTCGTTGCCGAGGTCGCGCAGACCCAGCAAGCGTCGTGCCGTGCCATTGGCCGTCAAGACGTGATACGAGCGATTGATGACGACGATGCCGATGGGCAGGAAACGCAGCAGCAGCTCATTCAGGCGGCGTAGTTGCCCCATCTCAAGCGTTGGCTGTACAGGTTCTTGATCCATCAGTGGTTTCCCATTTGTTCGATTAGCGGAATTGCCAGAAATCCGCTCTATACGCGGTGTACTCAATTCAGAGGCTATCTGACGGCGTACCATTGGCAGAGCATTTCCGGTGCAGCGATAGACTTTCCAGTGTTTGTTGACCAGTTCGTAGAAGGATTGAGTGGGCCGCACCGTTTCGGCCTTACCCAGGAACAGGTAGCCGCTGGGAGAGAGTGAGAAGGCGAACTGGTTCAGCACGTATTCCTGGAGTTCGGGCGTGAAATAGATCAGCACGTTGCGGCACAGCACCAGGTCGATGCGCGGGAAAGGCGCGCTGCGGCTCAGGTCCTGTTGTCCAAAGATGACCATCTGGCGCAGCGTCTTGGAGATGCGGTAGCCATGATCGACGCGCTCAAAGAAGCGTTCGCGGTATTCTGTCGGAACGGTTTTGAGCAGGTTTTCGGAATAGAGGCCGCGGCGGGCGAAGTTAATAGCGGCCTCGTCCACGTCGGTAGCAAATATTTTGATGCTCCACTCGGATATCTCCGCTCCTAACAGGTCGGTCAGCAGCATGGCCAGCGAGTAGGGTTCTTCTCCAGTGGCACCGCCCGCGGCCCAGAAGCGCAGCACGTGATCGCGGTAGCGAGCCTGCGTGATCAGCCTGGGTAAAATCTCACTTTTGAGGTAGGTGAAGGCTTCAGGGTCGCGGAAAAACTGGGTAACGTTGATCAGAAATGCCTTGACCAGTTCGCCAACTTCCTCGGAATGCGCGTGCAGGTACTCCAGGTAGTCGCGCATCGTGCGGTTGCGCGTGACAGTCATGCGTCTGCTGATGCGCCGGATGATGGTCGAGGACTTATAGGCGTGAAAGTCGATGCTGGCCTGCCGGTTCACCTTTTCGAGAATGCTGTGCAGCACATCCTCGGTGCGCTCCTCGGTGTGCGGCTGCTGGATGCCGTTGAGCAGATCGTAGAGCAGCGAGCCAATCTGTTCCAGGTCGGCCTCGAAGTCGACCACGGTTGGAGGCAGTGCCAGTGGCATCGATGGGTAGCGGGCGGTCTGTGGGTTTTGCACAATCACCGTTCCGCCCGCGTTCTTGACCTCGACTGCCCCAGCCGCGCCATCCGAGCCGGAACCCGTCAAAATAACGGCGATCAGGCGCTCTCCGTAGACCTCAGCAGCCGTTGAGAACAACGTGTCGACGGAGGGCCGGGGCCGCAGTCGCCTGCTATGGTCTTCCTGCACCTCGACATGCCCATCGTTAATGGAGACGTGGCGATTGGATGGCACGACATAAATGCGCCCAGGCTCCATTCTACTGGTCGAGTTGACGACTTCAACCGGGAGCGTGGCGCGCCGCCTGAGAATGGCATCAAGGTTGCTGGGGCGGCTGGTATCGAGATGCTGTGCGAGCACAATGGGTGCGGGGAAGTCTGATGGCAATGCTGCGACCAGGATGGAGAGAGCCTCGACCCCACCGGCG
>DASTKE010000640.1:0-5645 GCA_035716105.1 Ktedonobacteraceae bacterium
TGGACACGAAATGATCCCAACCTTGCAACCGGGAGGTGGATATTGAGCAGTTTGAACGTATCGACTGTAGTACCTGTGCGACGACAGACTGATGGTAGTCCAGAGATGATCTATAAGCCTCATGAGTTGCGGGAATTTGCCCTGGCATATGTGGAGCGCTGCCGGGGTGATGTACCGCAGCTTGAGCGGGAACGGGAGGTTTTGCTGGCCGCTTTAGAGCAGGTATGGCGATTGGAGCAATATGAACTTGTGGTGCGGTTGATGACTGGATTGGTCTATCTCACGGGACGTTTCGACGATGCAGAGGTTGCCAGAAAGTTGCTCCTGAGAGGTATTTATGCCTGTGAACGCATCCAGGACCGGAGCAACTACGCGCACTTCCTCAGTCGTTTAAGTGGGCTACTCTGGTCTCGCGGTGAATATAGACAGGCAAAGCGTATCTGGAATAAGAGCTTGCAGATCGCCAGCGCATCAGGTCTGCCGGTTTCGTTCTGGGAGCCGCTATACAGTCTGGTGTATATCGTCGATATTATTGGCAAAGATGGGGCGCGTCCCTTTGCCGAGACGCTTCTGCACCGGAGGGACGATGATAACGCTGCCACCATTGCTATGGCGCTCTTTATGCGCGCATTTAATGCCCGGTGCTTTGGTCAGGTGGACAGGGCCTATGATGACCTGTGCGCCTGTACTCAACACCTCGCCGCGCTCGATGCCGCTCCTTCTTTCTACAAGCCCTTCTTTGAAGTGGAGGTGCAGGCGGAACTGGCTCGTGTGCGCGGCGACTACGCGAACGCTCGTGTCTACGCGGAGGCGGCTCTGGCGCTCGCGCAGAGCATGTGCGATCCCTACATCGTTGCCGACCTGCTGTGCGATCAGATCTGGTTCGCGCTGTGGATGGGCATGGATGATGACGCCTATCTCCTGCTGGTACGCTTGATAGAACTGACAAAGCAGCAGGGGACGCCCCATCACTATGCCTTCAGCGTGCTTTTATCGAAACGCCTGCCTGAGCATCTGCGAGCCTCTCTCATCCCACTATTGACGGCCAACGTAGGGGCGCAATGCATCGCGCCCGTCGCAGGGCCGGATGACATACCCCAACACCATGAAGCATCTATGGGGATAGTGACTAGCCCGATTCCGGCGGGCGCGATGCATTGCGCCCCTACGTTGGCCGGATTGCGGGTGGGAGAGCATACACGGGAAGAGGCTCCCTGGTTCTATGATGCGCTCAGCAGGAGCGAACTGGATGTTTTGCGGCTGCTCGCGGCTGGCCTCTCCAATCGGGAGATTGCGGCCAACCTGGTGATTGCTGTAGGCACCGTGAAAAAGCATATCGAGCATATCTACAGCAAGCTGGATGCGCACAGCCGCACACAGGCTGTTGCCAGGGCCAGAACGCTGGCGCTACTGGATTAAGGGACGAGGTGAGCAACCGTCCAGACATCGACATATTTCACAAGCTGGGCGTGATGCTTCGCCAGCAGATCACTCACCTGCCTGACCTGTTCGTAGTTGACAACATGCACCGCGAGGATATGCCGTCCCCGGCGTGCCTCGTGCAGGTATGCATCATTGATGTTGAAGTCCATTGAGGAGAAGAAGTGTGTGAGCGACTGGGCAAGACTTTCCTGCCGCTGGTTTTTTCGCTCAATCGCCTCCGCGAAGTCCCAGCTTGCCATCAGATGGATGTTCCCGGCATCGTAGCCAGCGGCGCGCAGAGCCAGAACGGCTTGCGCTGCGTCTTCAAGCGTATCGAAGATGCAATGGACATATTCGTGCGGGAAAGGTGCCGCGGGTAATATGCGTTCAGAAGAGATGTTCAGTTGTTCAATGGTATCGTATGTCTTTACGTTGTTCATGATGAATAACCTCCATTGTGATTGTTGTAAGTTTCCTTCACTACCTTCTTTATCTCGTTGTTGGTGAGCGCTCATGCTCTCGACATGAATAAGAGTAGCATTGACTGATTGAATCTTCATTGGAAAAAAATGTGAGAATTCCAATATATGGGATTGCTGCTATGAAGAATGCGTACAATACTAGATTTTTGATGCCTTGTTGAGTATAATTACTACGAGATGCGGGCTCACCGAATGGTATGGGACATACTAAGAGGAATGGACTCTGCAACATGGTTGATAGTGCTTCCACCTTCACCGCTGGTAACGGCAATCAAAAAATTGCATCTGTTTACAATGCTGACTGGCTACAATCCGCTGATTTCAGCATTCAATTGCGCTGTGCTACAGGGCTTGGCTGGGCTATGACGGAACTGCTTGGACGCAGTGTGGTGTTTAAGAGAGAACTGATAGAGCGTGTGCAGAAAAATAAACCTCTATCTCCTCCGACATTTGGCGAACACACCGTAATCCTTTCGCCTATTCGCGATCAACGGGAAAGGGTGCGTGCGGTCATGGGACGTATCCTCTTTCTGGCACATGTGCTGGATATTGCTAATTGCCCGATAGACCCACCCTGTGATGATTCTGAACTGATGACCTCTGCAACGTTTACGAAAGCGCTTGATAAGAAGGTGAGGGCATTGTGCGATGATACGCCTAAATCGGTTGAGGAAATTGAGAATATATGCGCTAAAATAAACTGGTTGCTGTACTATTGGAATGAGGTGGTGCAGGTGGAGCTACAGAAGTTGCCCCCGGCAGTCTACAATGGATATACGGTCGGGCGCGGCTTTTCAACCATTCGCTGGTATATAGGAATAGGCGCGGGCAGTAGCCAGGTCTATCATATGGGCGAGAATGAACAGGAACGCCCGGTAGAAATTTCCCTGGTAACGCTCAGGCACATTGAACATTTCCCCGCTCTATGGCACCCCGGAGATGGAACCGCTAGCCAGAATGATCTCAGTAATACCTTGATAAACGAGGCAACGCTGGATAAATTACTGGATCATCTCCAGTCGATGTCTTCCTATTTACCCCCACTCGTCCCTCTCGCTTTGGAATATAGCCTGACGAGATGGGGAAAGACGATCATTGCCTATCCCAGAGTATGGCGCTCGCTGGTGGAACCGCAAAAAAAGCCTGTCACACGAGGCGATCAGAAAAATAGCAAGCGAGAGGAAAATATGAAGCGAGCGTTGATAAAGCAGGCTGTGATCTGGCATGATCTGCTCACAGGGGAGCGCGACCCCACTACTTTTGTAGGACCACATGCCATCACCTGGCGCTATATCATGAAAATCGTGCTCTATTCACTGCCGTTTCTTTTCATTGGTCTTATCTTTGCCCTGGTGATTGCCTATGCAATCATCCACATTCAGAATTTTCTCTCAATCACCTCACCGACTTCAGGCGCTCCCAATGCAACGGCCAAATCGATCACGGATACTGTGACATCTGGTATCGTCACAATTATTACCGCGCTGGCAACTATACCTTTCGTCAGGACGTTGTGGACGTGGGGTTCTAAAACGACGACAACTTTTATCAGCAATAACCAGAATAAAATCGATGCCGCTATCAGCACCGCTGAGAAAGACGCGCTGAACCTCTTCTGGCAGCATTCTCAGCAAGAAGCGATCAATGCGAAGACCTTTATATCTCCTCGTTCAAATCCAGCCGATGTAGACGATGGTGATTAGCCAGCTGTCAATTATTCTGGCAGTGAGCTGATGTTCGTGTGTGTCTATTGTTGTCTGCCGTCTCTCCTGCCATCTGGGTTCTGAATTGAAACGATTTAGCCTCCCTCTTTGTGATCAAAACGTCCAAAAATACGCCGTTCGACGTATGACAGCGTGCCGCACTGGCTGGTACTCTTGATGCAGCAGGTAGGGAAATTCCGTAGGGGCGATGCCTTGTGCTCGCCCGCGCTGGTCTTATCACGGACGCCGGGCGTCCGTCTCCCCGTCTCACGCCCCCAGCGTGCCTCCCCGGACAGCCTCGAGGCATCACCCCTACGGGTTTCCCTTTGAAGGATGAAGAGTCCATATAGCATGATATTGGCACATCACCAGCCCCAACAGGGCATGTATGCAGAAGGAGAACAGCGCTATGGCACGATCATGTCCGCGAAGAAAAAGCTACAGGCACAAACCATTGTGGCTCTTAGGATTGCTCACTACCTGCTTGATACTGCTGTTGACCGCGTGTGGCTCGCCTGCTGCTGGCAGTCAGAGCCGCGCAACGCCTACTACTGTTGGCACAACGCCCTCGCCAGCACTGTCTCCCACGCCGAATGCCCCGACGCTCTCTACCGCGCTTGTGACGTACAGGGGGCATATGTCGGATGTGATTGGCGTGGCGTGGTCGCCGGATGGCAAGCGGCTGGTCTCCGCGAGCGATGACGCCACGGTGCAGGAGTGGAGCGCGACGACGGGAACCGCGTTCTGGACGTATACCTTTCCCAATCCCCGGACGGTCTACCTGTTCGCCGTGGCCTGGTCCCCCGATGGCAAGCGTATCGCAGCCGCCGGGAACACCGGCAACGTGGCGATCCTCGACGCGACAAACGGGCATCTGCTGACCAGCTATGCCAGCCAGTCCACCTTCATCGAGGGCCTCGCGTGGTCGCCTGACAGCAAGCGACTGGCGGTAGGCAATGGCGACCATGCTGTCCAGGTCTGGGATACGACGACGGGCAAGCTGCTGCTAACCTACAAAGGCCATTCGCAGCCGGTAGCGCACGTGGCCTGGTCTCCTGATGGCAAGCATATTGCTTCGGCCAGCTACGACGGAACCGTGCAGGTGTGGGAAGCGGCAACCGGCGCGCATGTACTGACCTATAGCGGCAGTGGCGCTCCCGTCTGGTCGGTCGCGTGGTCGCCGGATGGCAAGCGTATCGCGTCGGGAACGGGTTCGGCGGGCCTCAACGGGCCTGTCACCTCGAACAATTCCGTCAAGGTGTGGGGTGCCGCGACGGGCCAGACCTTGCAAACCTACGCGAGAGGGACTGATGAAGCCTATGCCCTTGCCTGGTCGCCCGATGGCACACGTATCGCCGTTGGCGGCGACAGTAAGATGGTGCAAATCTGGGAGCCGGAAAGCGGCAAGGTGACGTTGATCTACATGGGTCATCACGATATCATCTTTGGCGTCGCGTGGTCGCCGGATGGAAAAGAGGTTGCCTCCGCCAGTTCAGATACCTCCGTGCAGGTCTGGCGAGCGGAGGCCAGCTAACTGAAAGGCCACCCGCGAGGGGATGGCCCTACTATACACGCCAGTCATCCAATTCGCGTCTAGTAGGGCCATCCTCTCGTGGGTGGCCTTCTGGATTTTTTAACGTCTGTAAGATTAGCCGCCGGTCTGGTCGCTGCGTTGCCAGGGGAGGTTGAACACGAACTCGTTGAACGTTTCGCGCCCATCGACGCGGATGCGCAGCAGGTCAAAGGGGGCCAGGCTATGCTGGTAGATGCCCGTCTGTCCGGGATCGGTGGTGGCTCCTACGTAGCCATCAGTGGCGAGCAGGGCGACGATTTGCTGTTGCAGGTAGAGGCTCTCACTGCGGAATGGCTCGCCCGATGGGTAGCAGAACTGCTGGATCACGATTCCCAGTTGCTTCTCCAGCTTCGCCTTCGACAACTGCAACTCCTGCTGCGCCAGCGCTTTGGAATAGAGGAAGGTTTGCCCCATGTCGACATGGTGGATGGTGTGCGAACCAATCTGCATCCCATTTGCCAGCAG
>DASTKE010000641.1:0-2344 GCA_035716105.1 Ktedonobacteraceae bacterium
ATCCTCAACGGCAACGATCCGCAGGTAGCCAACTTCGGGCAGAACGCGAAGGCACAGCGCCTGTTCTTTGGCCTGGAAACGAAGGAAGTTGGCACACCGGTTCCCGAACAGTCTGCCGATATCATTCGCTGCATCCATTGCCAGGAAGACCTGCTGTACGAAGTGGCCTACATGTCGCACCTGGGCATCTATCGCTGCCCCGGCTGCGGCTATACCCTGCCCAAACTGGATATCGCAGCGACTTCGGTTCAGTTAGCTGCCGATGGTGAAGGGCCAACTCATGCCACGCTGCGCACACCGCAGGGAGAGGTCAAGCTTGAGATTCCCCTACCCGGCCTACACAATGTCTATAACGCCGCCGCCGCCATTGGCGCGGGCCTTGCCGCTGGCTTCGATCTTGAGAAGGCACCTGCCGCGCTGAGCAATATTCGCACCGCCTTTGGTCGCTTAGAGAAAATACAGGCAGGCGACCAGACCATCTACCTGGCCTTCGTAAAGAACCCCACCTCGTTCAACCTGATCCTGCGCCTGATCGCCCAGCACCCCGGCAAGAAGCACGCACTGCTGGCCGCGAGCCACACAATTGTGGATGGCGAAGACTTCGCCTGGCTCTGGGACGTAGAGATCGAGCCGCTGGTTCCCGATCTTCTCGACGTGGTGTGCAGCGGCAACAAGCCCGAAGAGCTAGCCATGCGTCTGAAATATGCCGAGGTACCCGTCAACAATATCCAGCTAATCGAAGACCGCGAAGCCGCCCTCGACGCAGCCCTGAAGAACGCGGGTCCGGGTGGCACCCTCTACATTCTGTGCAGCTACACGCCCACCCACGAACTCCGCCGCATCATGCAAAAACGCGGCTGGGTCAAACACTTCTGGGAGGAGTAAGGATTATGAGCGAACAAGTCCAGGATACGGGCATGACCATAAGAATCGGCCACCTTTACCCGACGTTGATGAGTGTTGCAGCTGATCGCGGCAACCTGTTTTCAATAGAGAAGCGCTGCAAGTGGCGCGGCATCGGCACGGAGGTTGAGCAGATTTTTGTGAAGCAAACGCCTGACTTCACCAAATATGATCTGATCCTGTTTCATGGCGGCGCGGACCGCGAGATGGAACTGGCCTCTCGCGACATCCAGGCAAAGGCTCCCTCCCTGCGCGAGGCTGCCGAGTCCGGTACCGTCTTCCTGAGCGTCTGCGCGGGCTATCAACTGCTTGGGCATTATTACAAGCCGTTTGAGGGGCCAGAACTGCAGGGCGCGGGTCTGCTCGACCTGCATACCGACGGCAGTGATAAGCGCTTCATGACGCATATGGCGCTCGAATGCGACCTTGAGCCAATCGGCAAACACGTTCTGGTCGGCTACGAGAACCATAGTGGGCGCACATACCTGGGGCCGAAGGCGCAGCCGTTGGGCAAGGTGCTGGCAGGCTGGGGCAATAACGGCAAGGATAGCAACGAGGGTGCCGTCTATAAAAACGTCTTTGGCACGTACCTGCACGGTCCCGTGCTGCCAAAAAATCCCTGGTTTACCGATCTGCTGATCCTGCTGGCGTTGGAACGGCGCTACGGCAAAGGCAATGTCCAGCTCGCGCCCCTGGACGATACGACCGAAAACGCCGCCCATGCTGCCGCCCTCAAGCTGGCAATGGAGTTCAAAGGCACGGTTTCCGCCATCGAGGCAACCCCCTGGAAGCGCTAAGCGTATAAGAATTGATAGTTTGTGTGATGGTATGGTACAGGCTTGCATATGTAGCTATTGGCTACATATGCAAGCCTGTACCATACCATCACACAAACCATGCGAGCCGCATAGCGGCGAGCAGTCTGAAAAAGGTATTCACTAAAAAATTTTAAGGAAAAGCATATGCCGTCAAAAAAGCTATGGAAAATATACCTGCTGATTCCTCTACTGCTCTTCTCGCTGCTCGCCTGTAGCGTGAGCTTCAATAATCCTTCTACATCGTCCTCAAGTACCGCGACGGACAACTCAGGCACACCGGCACTCAATACCTGGGTACAGGCCGCGCCGGGCGTCGAGATTCGCTATGAGGATTGGAAAAGCCCCGGCAATAATGAAGATACTGTGACCATCATGCGTTTTGACCCGCGCCACATCAGCTTGAGCGTCGCCTACCAGCCCTCGCAGCCTCTGATGATGAGTGGATGGATGAAGAAAGAACAGGCCACGGCCATCCTCAATGGAGGTTACTTCGATACGCAAGATAACGCCGAGGGGCTTGTAGTCGCCAGTGGGCAGGCCAGCGGCACCTCCTATAGTGGCTTTGGCGGGATGCTCTCAGTCAACAACCAGGGACACATCAGCTTGCGCTCCCTGAGCGAACA
>DASTKE010000642.1:0-2467 GCA_035716105.1 Ktedonobacteraceae bacterium
TGGCCCCTTGCGGGTGGCTTTGCCTCTCTGCCTTGCTCTCCTTGAGGGAACGGGAGGGGAACGAAAGCCACCCGCAAGGGGCCACTCCCCGCATCCCATCCACCCCTGGCTCTACATGCTCCCGGCAGCGTTTCCCAAAAACCTTCCCGTGTTAGCCCCTTGCGGGTGGCCTTGCCGGGTTTTTTCAGCTCCCGCAGGAACTTCGAGATGACTCTTAATAGGAGGCAATCAGCCAACTGGCTTGAACTATTGCGTTTTAGCTTTCTGGCGCTTATACTGTATGTAGATGTGGTGCGTATTGCCATTGCAGTGGACAGCGCAGCGCGGCGCATCGAGTAGGTGTAACGTGTCATCTACCCTACCCTGCTTACAAACTCTCGTTTTGTAGATAAGAAACGATGGGAATATTTGCGTATGGAGGATTCCTCGGATCAGCTGTCTGAGGCAGACGAGCAGGGTGGACTGGTAAAGGAGGCAAAGCAGTTTATGCAGGGATACATTGCGATCAAGGGAACGCGCAACGGCCTGCTTCTTACTCTCGAACCAGAAACGCCCTTTAGTGATTTGCTTAATGCCCTCGCCGAGCGGTTGGCGGAAGCCCCCTCGTTTTTTCGTGGTGCCTCGCTGACACTGGATACCAGTCGTCGCTCCTTGCGGCTGAGCGAACGCACGCAGCTTGAAACCCTCCTCGCGCATTATCAGATGTCGGTCGTGCCGCTGGAACAGATAATGACCGCGCTGCCATCTAAAAGCAGTGAGGCCAGTGCGGCTCCGTTGCCGGCATCACAGCGCGTTCCTACTGCCCCATTACCATTAGAGGAACTGGGGCAGCGCGACCAGAGAGAGAGTGCCGATACGCTTTTTGTGCGGCGCACGATTCGCTCCGGTCAGGCCATTCACCATCCCAGCAATGTCGTTATTATGGGCGATATCAATCAGGGAGCGGAGGTCGTCGCGGGTGGCGATGTCGTCGTGTGGGGAGTCCTGCGCGGTATGGTTCACGCGGGCTATCCCGATAACGAGAACGCGGTCGTCTGTTCTCTGCTGCTGGCCCCGCTCCAGTTGCGCATTGCCCGCCTGCTTTCGCGCCCCCCGGATGGCTTCGAGGTGCAGCCGCGCCCGGAGGTGGCGACGATCCGGCAGGGGCAGATCGTTGTTGAGGCATGGGTCAACGGTCGGCCACCGCGCAAGTAGACAGGTAGTAGACTATTTGAACGCTTGAGCCTTAGAGTTGTTCGATGGAGATGAGTTATGGAGAGTCGGGTTATCACGATCACGTCAGGGAAGGGTGGTGTTGGCAAAACGACGACGACAGCCAATCTTGGCACGGCTATAGCCATGCAAGGGAAAAAGGTTGCGGTCATCGACGGCGATATTGGATTGCGCAACCTCGATGCCGTCCTGGGTCTGGAAAATCGCATTGTCTACGACCTCGTCGATGTGGTCGAGGGACAATGTCGGCTGCGCCAGGCTTTGATTAAAGACAAGCGTATGCCGGATCTGTACCTGTTACCGGCTGCCCAGACTCGCGATAAAAACGCCATCAATAGTGTGCAGATGGAGCAGCTCTGCCAGCAACTGCGACAGGAATTCGATTACGTGATTATCGATTCCCCGGCTGGCATCGAGCAGGGGTTCCGCAATTCCATTGTTGGCGCGGACGAAATCATTATCGTGGCGAATCCCGAAATGGCCTCGGTGCGCGACGCCGACCGCATTATCGGGCTGGTCGAGGCGGCAGGCAAACCGGAGCCGCGCCTGATCCTCAATCGCCTGCGTCCTGAGATGGTGAGGCGTGGAGACATGATGGACGTGGCGGACGTGTTAGAAGTGCTGGGCATCGATCTGCTGGGCATCGTCCCCGAAGATGAAATCATTATTGTGGCAACCAACAAAGGCGAACCAGCCGTGTATGATAAACGCTCGCGGGCGGGCAAGGCATATGTCAATGCCGCGCATCGCATCCTGGGCGAAGAGGTTCCCCTGGAAGAGGTGGTTGATGCCCCATCGCTGATGGAACGTCTGCGGCGCTTGATGGGGTTTGGTCCCGTAGTGGCTGAGAAGCGTGTACGGTAAGTAGGTAAGGCCGTCCTGCTGAAGGAGGCGGAATCATGGGTTTATTCAATTTTGGCAGTCGAAAAAAACCAACACCGAGCGAGCTGGCAAAAGAGCGATTGAAAGTGGCCCTGGTGCATGATCGCATCAAGATTAGCCCGGATATGTTGGAAATCATCAAGGCTGACCTGCTCGCGGTGATCTCGCGTCGTCTGGACATAGATGAGCAACACGTCCAGATCACGATGGCCCGCGAAGATCGCTGGGACAAACTGCTGGCCGACGTGCCAATCAAACGCCAGAAGGTCGCCTTTGAGTGGGACCCACCAGCGCACACGACCGCGGGAGCGATGCTGCGCGGCAAAGTGCATGTCGAAGTGGAACGAGAAAACCCACGCCGCTAATATAAACA